>DVNH01000043.1 GCA_018714565.1 Candidatus Merdicola faecigallinarum
TTGATTTTTCTTACTTTTTGTTGAAGAAAAAAGAAGATGAAAAATAATTGATGAAAAAAGTTTTATTGTGATATAATAAAAAACATGGATAGAAAAAAATTAAAAAAAGAAATAAGTAATTTTATAATAAATTTAAAAAACAAAGTAGCAAAAATGCCGAAAAAAACGAAAATCATTTTAGTTGCTACTTTAATAATTGTGGTGTTAATAATTACACTAGTTTCTATATTAATAAAAGAAAATAGTAAGCAAAAATATGTTGAATATAATGGAAACAATTTAAACGAAAGCAAATATCCTGGATATAAAGAACAAATTGACCAGTTAAAAGAAAAACATCCTAATTGGACATTTACATTGTTCTATACAAGATTGGATTGGGAAGAAGTAATAAAGAAAGAAGGACATTCAGATAATAGAAAAAATCCATTAAATTTAATTCCGGATTCTTCTAAATATCCAGAAGATTGGAAGTGTGAAATAGACAGAGATAAAACTTATGATAATGGTACTTGGTTATGTGCTTCTGATAAGGCAATCAAATATCAAATGGATCCGAGAAATATATTAAATGAAGATAATATTTTTCAATTGAAAGAATTAGCATATGTAGAAAATGCGCAAACTGTAGAAGGAATTAGTAAAATAACGGATAACACATTTTTGGAAGGAGAAGATATTTCGAATGCATTAATACAGGCAGGAAAAAATGCGAATTTAGATCCATATTTTATTGCTTCCAGATTAATTCAAGAACAGGGAAGGAAGGGAACGACCCTATCAAAAGGATATGAGTATAAAAGAACCATTGTCTATAATGTTTTTAACATAAGTGCGTCAGGAAATTCATCAAAGGAAATAATTGAGAATGCAGCACAATATGCTTATGAAAAAGGATGGGACACATTAGAAAAATCACTTATTGGTGGAGTGGATTTTGTAAAAAAAGGATATATCGATAAAGGCCAAAATACACTATATTTGCAAAAATTTGATATTGTAAATCGAGATGAGAAATTATATACAAATCAGTATATGCAAAATCTATTAGCTCCAGAATCAGAAGCTAGCAATATGCTTAAAATTTATGAAACTTCGGACACGATAGATTCAAAATTAAA
Organism: Candidatus Merdicola faecigallinarum; assembly: GCA_018714565.1. Taxonomy (GTDB): domain Bacteria; phylum Bacillota; class Clostridia; order TANB77; family CAG-508; genus Merdicola; species Merdicola faecigallinarum. Next base: position 1,122 of record DVNH01000043.1, read on the forward strand.
TTTTATCATTCCATTATACGAAAATATGCCAGAAAAGATATCAGAAAAGTAAATAGTCAGAGACTAATAAAAAAGAGATTTTTATCAAAAAATGTTGCTTTTATGAAAAACTTATGATAATTTAAAAAAGGGTGTGAAAAATGGGAAGAGTAAAAGTAAACAATTGCGCAAATAAAGGAAAAATGCAAAGAGCTTTATTCGTTGATTTTATGATTACATTTTTCACTTTTTATTATATTTATTTTTTGATTCACTAAATGTTTATTTAGTGTTTTTTTTTATCTAAAATTAAAGGAGGAAAGTTATGGAAGAGAAAAAAATGCTTTTAGATGTAAACGAAAAACCAACAGTAGGAAAGTGGATTATATTAGCTCTCCAACATGTATTTGCAATGTTTGGAGCAACAATTTTAGTTCCGATATTGGTAAATAGTGCAGCAGGAACTACAGTACTTACAATACCAGTTGCACTAGTAACTTCTGGAATTGGTACATTAATTTATATTTTATGCACAAAAGGAAAATCACCTGTGTATTTAGGTAGTTCTTTTGCTTTTATAGCACCACTTACAGCTGCATTCCTAAAAGGAGGAATTGCAGGTGCAATGACAGGAATTATGGTAGTTGGACTTATTTATGTAATTGTAGCAATTATTATTAAATTAATAGGAAAGGATTGGATTGAAAAAATATTACCACCAGTTGTAATCGGACCAATGATTATGATTATTGGATTGGGACTAGCTCCTAATGCGATTTCGCAAATAGGTTTAAGTACAGGAACTCAGTTAGAATGGAGAGGGATTATAGTAGCAATTGTTTCTTTTTTAGTAACGGCAGTGGTAATGGTAAGAGGAAAGGGATTCTTGAAAATTATTCCTTTTCTAGTTGGAATTATTTCTGGTTATATAACAGCAATTGCTTTAGGATTAGTAGATTTTGCACCAGTATTAGAAGCGGCATTCTTTAGTATGCCAGAATTTATGATTCCATTTGTTCATTATATTCCAAGTTTTAGTGTAATTTTAACAATTGCACCAATCGCATTAGTAACAATGGCAGAACATATTGGAGACCATACAGCTTTAAGTACAATTATTGGAAAAGATTTAATAAAAAAACCAGGCTTAGATAGAACTTTAGCAGGAGATGGAATTGCTACTTTTGTAGCTGGATTTCTTGGAGGACCTGCTAATACAACCTATGGAGAGAATACTTCTGTTGTAGGAATGACAAAAGTAGCTTCTGTATGGGTAATTGGACTTGCTGCTATTTTTGCTATTGCATTAGGTTTTTTAGGAAAGTTTACTGCTTTAGTTTCTACAATTCCAAATCCTGTATTAGGAGGAGTATCTCTTCTTTTATATGGATTTATTGCAGTAAATGGATTAAAAGTATTAATTGAAAATCAAATTGATTTTGGAAAGCCAAAAAATGTCGTAGTTGCATCTACAATGCTTGTACTTGGTCTTGGTGGTGCTGCAATATCAATTATTTCAGGAGATCTATCGATTACAATTTCAGGAATGAGCTTAGCTGCTGTTATTGGTATTATTTTAAATTTATGCTTATCAGAAAGAAAGGAAAATGGGGATAAAGAAAAGGAAAATTCTAGTGAAGAAAACCAGGAAGAAATTAGAAATAATGTAGAAGAATCAAAAAAAGAACAAAACGAAAATAAGAAAGAAAATGAAGAAACAAGAAGTGAAATGGAGGAGAAGAAAGAAGACCAAGAGAAGATGGAAACGATAAAAGAAGAAAGCATAAAATAAAAAACTAATTGGAGGAGTGAAAAAATGAAAGCTAAAATTTTAAATCATCCATTAATTGAACATAAATTGGCGATATTAAGAGATAAAAAAACAGGAACAAAAGAATTTAGAGAGATAGCGTCTGAGATTGCAATGTTTTTATGTTATGAAGCAACAAGAGATGCTAGATTAGAAGAGGTGGAAATTGAAACACCAATAGAAAAAATGAAAGCAAAGAAATTAGATGAAGATCAATATGCTTTTGTTCCAATCTTAAGAGCAGGAACAGGTATGCTAGATGGACTTACAAATGTAATACCAAATGCCAAAATTGGTCATATTGGATTATATCGAAATGAAGAAACATTAGAGCCAGTAAAGTATTATTATAAAGTTCCAAAAGATATTCAAAATAGAGAAGTAATGATATTAGATCCGATGCTTGCGACAGGAGGGTCTGCATTAGATGCTATTTCCATGATAAAAAAAGAAGGAGTAAAAAAGATAAAATTTCTATGTATTATTGCAGCACCAGAAGGAATTGCAAGGATTGAAAAAGAATACCCAGATGTTGAAATTTATGCAGCTGCCTTGGATCGAGAATTAAATGATAAGGGATATATTATGCCAGGATTAGGAGATGCAGGAGATCGTATTTTTGGTACCAAATAAATGTTATACAAATGTTAAAATCCTGTTATAGATTTGAGATAAAAGTGTGATATATTAAAAAAGAAGTAAAATAAAAGGGGATTTTATATGAAAAACAGAAGAATAGGCAAATTTTTGAATATTATTGTATTTCTATCTATTATTATGGTATCTGGACAGGTGTTAGGAGCAGAATTTGCACCAATCAATCAAAAAAATTATACACAGCAATATAAAAAATGGCAAACATTAGCAGAAGAAGAAAAAAAGAATACAATGATGCCAGCAATTTTTCCAATTGAAATGAATATGTCAAATTCTAGAGCTAGAATGGCTAGATCTACTTCTGAATTGCCAAGTCAATTTAATTTGAACGATCAAATTACAATACCAGTAAAAAATCAAATGTCAACGGGAGAATGTTGGGCTTTTGCAATGTTAAGTGCACTAGAATCGAATATAGCATTAAGAAATCAAAATGTATCACAGGATTTTTCAGAAAGACATATGGATTATATGACTTCAAGAACTTTTTTAGATGGACTAAACAACAAGGGCTTTTTTAGAGAAGTAGGAACAGGAGGAAATAGTTATATTGCATTAGGTTATTTAACAAATGGAATGGGAGCTGTATTAGAAGAAGAGATGCCATTTGAAGATAATGAAGAAAAAATTAATTTATCAGAAATTTCTAAATCACCAGTAGAAAAAGTAAATGACGCAACTTTATTTCCTAGTATATATAAAGAAAAAGTAGACAATAACCTTATTTATACAAATGGTGCTGATGCAACATATACAGAAGAACAGGTAAAACAATTTAGAGATTCGATCAAGCGATATATTATGGAAAATGGAGCAATATCGACGGTTACAAGTGGAAGTGTAGCAGAATATTATAATAATGAAAACCCATTTTTAGCTACGGCTTATTATTGTGATGATAAAGATGCAACGGTAGATCATGCAGTTACGATTGTGGGTTGGGATGACAATTATGCAGTTACAAACTTTAATGAAAAGCATAGACCAAGTAGCCCAGGTGCATATATTGTATTAAATTCATATGGAACAGAATCTTTTGGCAAAGGTTACATATATATATCTTATGAAGATGTTCTAATTGAATCTAGTATGGCTGGAATATCAGATTCTGAAAAAATTAACTATGATAAATTATATCAACATGATGAATATGGATATGTGTTAGAATATGATCCTTTTACAGATGCGAGTGCTCCAAAAAGCATTTATGGTGCAAATGTGTATAAAAGAGAAGATACAACAAAAGATGAAAAAATAGAAGAAATTATGGTTACATCAAGTTCTAATAGTGATATTGAAGTATATATTAATCCTGTGGATGATACGATGGATCTTAGCAAATTTCAAAAAGCTTCTTTAGAGGAGAATACCTTAACGGCTACTTATAATACAATTGCTTTAAAAGAGCCAATTACAGTAACAGGAGAAAAATTTGTAATTGCTGTTAAATACACAAATCCTACTAATGTAACATTAGGGTTAGAAATGAATTTAAAATCAAATGGAGGAGCATCAACGGCATTTGATTATGTTAGCTCAGAAAAGGGAGAAAGTTTTTTATCAGTAGATGGAAAAACTTGGACAGATTTAATGGAACTTGGGAAAGATTCTAATCTTTGTATTAAAGTAATGACAAAGCAAGTAGAAAAAGAACCACCAAAACCTTCAGAAGATGAAAATAACATAGTGGAAAATACAGTAGAAGAACCAAATAATAATCAAAACACTACGATTTTGCCAGGAGATCAAGATGACACTTTAGCAAATCGTATTTTACCAAATGCAGGAAGGATAAGTTTGGCAGTATTAATGATTGCTTTAGGAACGATAGCAATTATTTCATATATTAATTATAGAAGATATCGCATTGTAAAATAAAAATACTAAGAAATCGCTTATAAAAAATCTTAAAATAGAAAAGGTTTTATGAATAAGCGATTTTTTATTGCATAGGAAAAATTTCTGGAGCAACAAGGTTAAGTTTCCTTAAGTGTACGATTGCGAAGCAATTTGTACATGTGATGAAGCCACATTTTTATAATTATAAAAATGTTTTTTGGGAAAAAATAAGAAAGAGATTGGCGGTAAAAAATAGTTATGATATAGTAGTAATGTAAAAAAGGAGTGTGATTTTTTTGGAAACGACGAATATAGAAGAATTAAACAGAAATGCAAATCAAATTAGGAAAGGAATTATTGAAGCTGTATATAGGGGAAAGTCTGGACACCCAGGAGGATCTCTTTCCATTGCAGATATATTAGCAGTTTTATATTTTAAAGAAATGAGAATTGATCCTAAAAATCCAAGATGGGAAGAAAGAGATAGACTAGTTTTGTCAAAAGGACATTGCTCTCCTGCTTTATATGCAACTTTAGCGTTGAGAGGTTTTTTTGATCAAAGTGAGCTAGAAAGTTTTCGAAATATAAATAGTAATTTGCAAGGCCATCCTGATATGAATAAAATTCCAGGAGTAGATATGACAACAGGATCTTTAGGACAGGGACTATCGGTAGCGAATGGAATGGCGATGAGTGGAAAATTAGATAAAAAAGATTATCGAGTATATGCTATTTTAGGAGATGGAGAAATTGAGGAAGGACAGATTTGGGAAGCGGCTATGTCATCTGCAAAATATAAGTTGGATAATTTATGTGTTTTTGTTGATCATAATCATTTACAAATCGATGGAACAATCGAGGAAGTAAAAAATTCATATCCATTGGATGAAAAATTTAAAAGTTTTGGATTTGAGACAATTACGATAAATGGAAATAATATAGAAGAAATTGTAAGAGCTTTAGAAAAAGCAAGAACGATAAAAGGAAAACCAACTGCAATTATTGCAGAAACGATAAAAGGAAAAGGCGTGTCGTTTATGGAAAATCAAGTAGGTTGGCATGGAAAAGCTCCAAATGAAGAACAGTATAAAATAGCAATAGAAGAGTTAGGAGGGGGAAAATAGATGAAAGAAGAAATGAAAATAGCAACAAGACAAAGTTATGGGGAAGCTTTAAAAGAATTAGGAAAGGAAAATAAAAATATTGTTGTGCTAGATGCAGATTTAGCATGTGCAACAAAGACGGATTTGTTTGCAAAAGAAGAACCAGAGCGCTTTTTTGATATGGGGATTGCAGAACAAGATATGATAGGAACAGCAGCAGGACTTGCTACTTGTGGTAAAATTCCATATGCTAGTACATTTGCTGTATTTGCAGCGGGAAGAGCTTATGATCAAATTCGTAATAGTATTTGTTATCCGAAATTAAATGTGAAAATTTGTGCAACACATGCTGGTATAACGGTAGGAGAAGACGGTGCAACCCACCAAATGATAGAAGATATTAGTCTTATGAGAACTCTTCCTAATATGGTTGTTTTAAGTCCTTCTGATGATACACAAACAAAATGGATGATTAAAGAAATTTCAAAAATACAAGGACCTACATATGTTAGATTATGTAGATTAGCAACACCTGTTATTTATACAGAAAATCAAAGTTTTGAAATAGGAAAAGGAATTCAAATAGGAGAAGGAAAAAAAGCTACAGTTATTGCAACAGGAGTAACTGTTGCTGAGGCGATAAAAGCAAAAGAAAAACTAGAGCAGGAAGGAATTGATATTAGAGTAATTGATATTCATACCATTAAGCCAATTGATAAAGAAATTATACTAAAATCGGCAAAAGAAACTGATATTATGATTACAGTAGAGGATCACAATGTTATAGGGGGACTGGGGTCAGCTGTTTGTGAAGTGTTAGCAGAAGAATATCCTAAGAAAGTAATCCGTATGGGAATTCCAGATTGCTTTGGAAAATCAGGAGATGCAACTAAATTAATGGAATATTTTAAAATAGATGCAAATGCAATTTACGAAAAGGTAAAGGAGAAAGGATGTTAAATAAGAAAAAGAAAAAAGAGTGCTTGAGGAAAACTTCAAGCCTCTTTTTTGTGAATTTTATGTGAAAAATTGAAAACAAAGGATGAAGTAGAAAACGTAAAAAATAACATAAAAAAATGATCGAAATAAGTCCTTTTTTTGTAAACAAGGTATTGCATAAAATAATTTTTATTGTTATCATAAAAATTGAAGAATAAAAATTTTGCATAATAAGGAGCAAATGAAAAATGATAGAATTTAGAAATGTAAATAAAACATATGAAACCGGTACAGAAGCTGTAAAAAATGCAAATTTTGTAATTGAAAAAGGAGAATTTGCTTTTTTAGTTGGATCATCAGGTTCAGGAAAATCAACACTAATAAAATTAATCTTAAAAGAAGAAGAACCAACATCAGGAAATATTATTATAAATGGAAAAGATACCACTTTTTTAAAGCCAAATCGTATTCCATATCTTAGAAGAAGTATGGGAGTGGTATTCCAAGACTTCAGATTATTGCCAGATAAAACAGTATATGAAAATGTAGCGTTTGCAATGTATATTGTAAAAGCAACACCAAGACACATTAGAAGACAAGTACCTATGGTATTATCTTTGGTTGGCTTAAGTGGAAAAGCAAAAATGTATCCAAATGAATTATCCGGAGGAGAGCAACAAAGAGTTGCATTAGCAAGAGCATTAGTAAATAATCCATCTATGCTAATTGCAGATGAGCCAACAGGAAACTTAGATCCAGATACTGCATGGGATATTATGACTCTTTTAAACGATATTAATTTAAGAGGAACAACCGTTGTAGTTGCAACTCATGCAAAGGATATTGTAGATCAAATGAAAAAAAGAGTTATTCATATTAAAAAAGGTTTAATTGTAAAAGATGATAAAAAAGGTGGGTATAACTGTGAGATATAATGTAATAGCTTATTTAATAGGAGAAGGTTTTAGGAATGTATTAAAGAATAAAAAATCAACAAGTGCGTCTTTAATTATCATGTGTTTAACGATGTTAATATTTGGAATTTTCTTCATTCTTGGAGAAAATGTAAATAGTATGGTAAGACAAGTAGAAAGTGCACAAGGAATTGAGGTCTTTTTAGAAGATATATCTGAAGAAAAAACAAAAGAAGTAGAGCAATATATTAAAAATATAGATGGAGTAAGTACAGTTACTTATAAAACAAAAGAACAAGCATTGAATCAAGTAAAAAGCCAATTTAAGGAAAGAGCTTATTTGTTAACAGCTTATGATGATCCAGAAAACAATATATTTCCAGCATCTTTTGTAGTAACATTAACAGACTTAAGTAAAAGCAGTGAAGTACAACAAAAAATAGCAGATATTGATAAAAATGCAGCGAACGATGATGAAAAAGTAATTAGTAGAATTACAAGTAGAGATGATACTGTTAATATGTTATTAAACATTGCAAATGGAATTCGAATTATAACAGGTGTCATACTGGTGTTTTTAATTCTAATTTCTATATTTATTATTTCAAATACGATAAAATTAACTGTTCATGCAAGAAGAAAAGAAATTTCAATTATGAAATATGTAGGAGCAACTAATAGTTTTATTCGTTGGCCTTTTATTGTAGAAGGTATGATCATAGGAATTATTGCAGGAGCAATCTCTATGCTGATTGTGGGAGTGGTTTACAATTTAGTAACACAAAAAATATTAGAATCGTTAGTTGTATCTTCTATTCATATTAGTTTGGTAAGCTTTAGCACAATGTTTAATTTAATTGCTATTGTATACCTAGGTTTAGGGGTAGGTATTGGTATAATAGGAAGTTGTATTTCTATGCGTAAATATTTAAAAGTATAGATAGGAGAGAATTATGAAGAAGAATTTAGTGATGAGCTTTATTCTAATCTTTGTCATAATAACTAGCTTTTATGGCCCCGTTTTTGGGGAAGAATTAAATGACTTATATACAAAAAAAGAAGAAATAAAAACTCAACAAGATGAAGCTGTTACAAAGCTAGAGGGAGTACAAGATCAATTATCACAAACATTACAACAAATTTTAGATCTTAATAATAACATTACAAATTACGAGAATGAAATTAATGGATTAGATGAAGAAATGATTCAATTGCAAAATTCTATTGCAGAAATAGAAGAAAAACTAAATAAGGCAGAAGAAGATTATGAAAAAAATAAAAGAGTAATGGATAACCGTTTGGTAGCGATGTATGAATCAGGTGAAACAACTTATTTAGATGTTATTTTAAGTTCTAGCAGTATATCCGATTTTATATCAAATTATTATTTAATTTCATTAGCAGCACAATATGATATTGACTTTTTAAATGAGATAGAAGAACAAAAAAGGAGTATAGAAGAAAATAAAAAGCAATTAGAAGAGCAAAAGAAACAAATTAATGAAATAAGAGAAAATAAAGAAAAAGCTTCTATCATTTTACAAAATACAAAAGTAATGAAAGATAGCTATGTAGCACAGCTAACAGAAGAAGAAAGAATAAAGCAACAAGAAATAGATACATATCAGCAACAATTAAATGAAATTGAAGCGGAAATTATGCGAATTGCAATACAAAATTTAGATTCACAATATATTGGTGGAGTAATGGCATGGCCTGTTCCAGGATATACTGTTATTTCTTCTCCTTATGGAATGCGTGTGCATCCAATTACAGGAATCTATAAGCTTCATACAGGAACAGATATCAGAGCACCAATGAGAGCAAACTTTATTGCAGCAAACGATGGAGTAGTTGTAAAAGCGGGAATGAATGCCGCGTATGGAAATATGGTAATTATCGACCATGGTGGAGGAATTTCTACTTTATATGCTCATGGTGATGAAATTTTAGTACAAACAGGACAAACAGTAAAAAAAGGTGATGTTATCCTAAAAGTAGGAAGTACAGGTTATTCTACAGGACCTCATGCACATTTTGAAGTTAGAATTAATGGAAGCCCTGTAGATCCTATGCCATATATTACTTCACTTGGTGAGGAAAATTCTGAAGAAAATAATTAGACGGATCAGATACATTTTAAAGAAAAATAATTTAAAATGTATCTGATTTTTGCTTTTTTGATTAGAAAAGACAAAGAAAAATGAATTTTTTGGAAAAATATAACATTTTAGTAAAACTATTGAAAAAAAAAAGAGGTTATAGTATAGTATGAATTGCGGAGGGATTCAAATGAAAAAAGAAATCATATTTAGGATGTTTGTTATATTAATTATTTTAATACTTTGCTTTCTAAATTGCACCTATGCAGCAAGTAGTACAGAATTAAAAAACAAACAAAAAGATATTGATAATCAAATTGAAGAAGCAAAAGAGGACTTAGAGGAAGTAAACCTTAATAAATCACAAGCATTACAAGAGATTAATAAAATGACGCAAGAGATAAGTGGATATCAAGATGAAATTGATAGTTTACAAACAACATTAGACGATCTAAATACATCAATTAAAGAATCAGAAGTAAAAATAGCAGAAGCAGAAGAAGAATATAATAAGACACAAAGGTTGTTAGATGAGAGATTAGTAACTATGTATGAAGCTGGAACAATTTCGTATTTAGATGTTTTATTAAGTTCGGAAAGTTTAACAAATTTCATATCTAATTATTATCTTATTTCTGAAGTAGCAACCAGTGATACAGAATTAATGGAAAAAATAGAAGCACAAAGAAAAGAAATAGAAGATGCCAAAAAACAATTAGAAGACAATAAAAATCAAATAGAAGTAGTAAAGAAAAATAAAGAAGCAAAAAATAACGAATTAAAAGCAGCAAAACAAAAAAAGGATGTAGAAGTAGCAAAATTATCAGAAGAAGAGAAAGCAATTCAAAACGATTTGGAACAATTTGAAAAAGATAAAAGAGCTATTAAAAATGAACTTGCAGAAATCGCGAGAAAAGAAGCAGAATCGAATAAAGGAAATCAAACTGTTCCAAGTAACCCTAGTTCTAGTGGATATATTTTTCCAGTTCTAGGCTTAAGTAGAGCAAATATTAATAATAAAAATTATCCTTCTTATCCAGGACATACTGGTGTAGATGTTAATATTAATGTGAAAGGAAAAACAATTGTAGCAGTAAAAGATGGAACCGTTGTAAAGTCTCATGCGTACAAAAAAGGAAATACATATTATAGCTATGGAGAATGCATCATAATTAATCATCATGATGGAACAATGACACTTTATGCACATGGTGCACCAGGTTCAAGAAGAGTACAAGAAGGACAAAAAGTATCGCAAGGACAAGCCATTATGACAGTTGGAACAACAGGAAATTCTTCTGGATACCATTTACATTTTGAAGTAAGAGTTGGCGGATCACCAGTAAATCCAATGCCATATTTACCATAACAATTCATAATATAGAAGGAACTTAATCAGAGAAATAGCCAGAATTTTCTGAGTAATAAGAAAAGTGGCTTCGCCACATGTACAGATTGCTTTGCAATCGCACAGACTAATGTAACTTAACCTTGTTACTCCAGAAATTTCTGACGAAATTTCCTACGTAATAAAAAAGGAAGTAATGAAAAAGCTTACTTCCTTTTTTGTAGTGAAAAATAAAAAGAATTAATGATATAAATTACCTTCATATAAGTCTTCGATATACACATCTTTTTCTTCAAAATTGTCAATAAATCCAACTTTAGCAATATTGTCATTTAATTCTTGGATCCAAACAGGACGTTCATTATAAAAAATATCCACTTTTTCTTTATTATTTAATAATTCATAAGCTCTATGCAAATTCATAACATACCTCCTAAAATAACTTGTACTAAAAACAGTATATCCACAAATTAGAAAAATATGACAAAGCAAAAAAAGAAGAGTAATAAATTATTATTATTTATTACTCTTTTCTGTATGTGGTGACCCGTACGGGAATCGAACCCATGATTCAGCCTTGAGAGGGCTGCGTCTTAGCCGCTTGACCAACGGGCCTTGAACTTTTATATTTATACCATATTTTATATGAAAAAGTCAATTCTTTTAGGAAAAAAATAAGAAAAGATGTTGACAAAAATAGATAATAAGATATAATAATACCAAACAAAAATTTGCTATATGGAAAGGACAAAAAATGGAAGAGAAAAAAGAAAGAATCGATGTGGAACTTGTAAGAAGAGGAGTTTTTAAAACAAGACAAAAGGCTAAATTTGCAATAGAAGAAGGAATTATATTTGTAAATCAAAGAAAAATAGAAAAAGTTAGTAGCTTAGTTTTACCAACGGACAAAATAGAGATAAAAGGAAATGTAATTCCGTATGTTAGTAGGGGAGGTTTAAAGCTAGAAAAAGCTATAAAAACATTTCGAATAAATTTGAATAATAAAATATGTATGGATATTGGTGCTTCTACAGGAGGATTTACTGATTGTATGTTACAAAATGGTGCTAAAAAAGTTTATGCAATAGATGTAGGACATGATCAATTAGAAGAAAGTTTAAGAAAAAATGAAAAAGTAGTTAATATGGAAGGAACTAATGTAAAAGAATTAAAAGAAAAATCTATAGAAAAAGTAGATTTTATTGGTAGCGATATATCTTTTATTTCAATTACACAAGCACTTCCGGAAATTTATAATCAATTAAAAATTAAAGGAGAAGCGGTTATTTTAATAAAACCACAATTTGAAGCCGGAAAAGCAAATTTGACCAAAACAGGGGTAGTAAAAGATATAAAAATACATAAAAAAATACTACATAACATCATCTTATTTACGGACAAGATGGGATTTTTAATTAAGGGTCTAACATATTCTCCAGTAAAAGGACCAGCAGGAAATATTGAATATTTATTATATATTCAAAAAAATGAAAATAACTTGCTAGACATGTTTTTCATGAAAGAGCAGATCGAAAAAATAACGACAGAAGCTTTTAAAATTTTAAAATAGTGAGGGAAAAAATGATTACAACATTACATATAAAGAATATTGGTATTATTGAAGATATTACCATTAATTTAAACCAGGGGTTAAATGTACTTACAGGAGAGACAGGAGCAGGAAAGACTTTGATTATCGATTCCTTATGTATGATTGCTGGAGGAAGATTTTCAAAAGAAATGATTCGAAAAGGCGAAGAGTGTTCCTTAGTGGAGGCAGAACTTTATTTACCAAATGAAGAAGAAATGGAAGGGAATTTTGTTGTCTCAAGAGAAGTTTATGCAAATGGAAGGAATTCTTGCAAAATTAATGGAAGACTAGTTACAGTAAATGAACTTAAATTATTTATGGCAAACATTTTAAATATTCATGGGCAAAATGATAATCAAAATCTATTAAATAAAGAAATGCATATACAATATTTAGATAAGTTTATAGGAGAAAGAATTTTTAATATAAGAAATGAATATAAAAAGATTTTTGATCATTATAATTATATAAAAACAGAACTTGTGAATAATTATGGAGATGAAAAAGAAAAACAAAGAAAATTGGATTTATTATATTATCAAAGAAATGAAATAGAAGATGCAAAATTAAAAACGGGAGAAGAAGAGAACTTAGAAGAACAAAGAAAACAAATGTTAAATTCAGAAAAAGTATCTGAAAATTTATTACAAGCAGATACTCAAATAGGAGAAAATGCTCTAGATGCAATAGGAATTTCAATAAAAGGATTAGAAAAGATAGAAGATATTCATGAAAAATACGGAAAGACATTAAATTGTCTAAAAAGTATTTACTATGATTTACAAGAAATTTCGAGAGATATTATGGATTATAAAGAAGAATTGTATTTTGACGAATCGGAAAGAGCAGAAATTGAAAACAGATTAGATTTAATTTATTCACTAAAAAGAAAATATGGAAATACCATAGAAGAAATTTTACAATACAAAGACGAAATAAATAAAGAAATAGAAAGAATCGAAAATTTAGAAGAATATACGAATAAATTAAAAGAGGAATTAAAGCAAGATGAAGCAATTATGACAAGTCTTTCTGACAAAATGGATAAAATTAGGAAGGAATACGCATTAACATTATCTAATAAAATTAATGCAGAATTAAAAGATTTAGAGATGAAGAGTGCGGAATTTTATATCCAAGTTGAAGCGGACCGAAGAGTGGAATTTAATAAGTATGGAAAAAATGGCGTAGAATTTATGATTGCTACCAATGCTGGAGAAGATAAAAAGCCATTAATAAAGATTGCATCTGGGGGAGAAATGTCTAGAATTATGTTAGCAATAAAAACGGTGCTATCCGATGTAGATGAAGTACCAATTTTAGTGTTTGATGAAATTGATACAGGAATTAGTGGAAAAGCAGCAAAGGCAGTAGGAGAAAAACTAACAAAAATAGCAAAAAAACATCAAATATTAATTGTAACACATTTAGCAAGTATTGCAGCAAAAGGAAACTTTAACTATTATATTTACAAAGAGACTGTAGAAGGAAAAACAAAAACGAATATCAAACAATTAAAGGAAGAAGAAATTGTAAGAGAAATTGCAAGAATTGCAAGTGGAGATATTACAGAAATATCTTTAAAACATGCAATGGAATTAAGAGAAGCAATATAGGAAAAAGAGCTATTTCGTACAAATTTTCCCTTTCTATAGGTTTACAATAAGAAGAATCTGGTATATAATAACGAAAAATCAATAGAGGAAAAGGAGTCGAATCATATGCAAGAAAATCCAACTAATCCTAATGTGGAAGAAATAGAAGAGATTGATATTAACCATTTAATGCAAATTAGAAGAGAAAAATTAGAGGAATTACAAAATAAAGGAAAAGATCCATATACAATTACAAAATATGACAGAACAGAAACGGCAGGTCAAATTAAAAGTAATTATGACAAATATGAGCAGAAGGATGTATGTGTTGCTGGAAGAATTATAGCAAAAAGAATTATGGGAAAAGCATCTTTCTGTACAATTCAAGATTGTGATGAAAAAATTCAAAGTTATGTAAGTATTAATGATTTAGGAGAAGAAAGTTATAAAGAATTTAAGACATATGATATCGGAGATATCATTGGAATTAAAGGTTTTATTTTTAAAACAAGAACGGAAGAAATTTCTGTACATGCAAAAGAAGTTACTCTTCTTACAAAATCATTAAGACCACTTCCGGAGAAATTTCATGGACTAAAGGATCCAGATCTAAGATATCGTCAAAGATATGTAGATTTAATTGTAAATCCAGAAGTAAAAACAACTTTTATTCTAAGAAGTAAAATTATAAAAGAAATCAGAAAATTTATGGACGAATATGGATATATGGAAGTTGAAACACCAATGCTTACAACCGTCGCAACAGGTGATGCAGCAAGACCATTTATCACTCATCATAATACACTTAACTTACAAATGTACTTAAGAATTGCACCAGAATTGAACTTAAAAAGATTAATTGTTGGAGGATTTGATAAAGTATTTGAAATTGGTAAGAACTTTAGAAATGAAGGAATGGACATTAAACATAATCCAGAATTTACAAATATGGAATTCTATGCAGCATATCAAGATTATAACGATATGATGAATACAGCAGAACAACTAATTTCAACCGTTGCACAAAATACATTAGGAACAACAACGATAACATATGATGGTAAAGAAATTAATCTAGCACCAGGTTGGAAAAAGATAACAATGATAGATGCAATAAAAGATGTTACAGGAGTTGACTTCAACACAATTAATACAGATGAAGAAGCGCAAGCAATTGCAAAAGAAAAAGGTGTAGAATATGAAGAGATAAAAAATACAAGAGGACATATTATAAATGAATTTTTTGAAACATTTGTAGAAGAAACATTAATTCAACCAACCTTTATAATGGACTATCCAGTAGAGGTATCACCACTTACAAAAAGAAAAAAAGAAGATCCAAGATTAGTAGAAAGATTTGAACTATTTATTGGAGGAAGAGAATATGGAAATGCATATTCAGAATTAAATGATCCAATTGATCAATATGAGAGATTTGTAAAACAAGTAGAAGCAAAAGAAAAAGGTGATGAAGAAGCTGGAGGAATGGATGAAGATTTTGTAAATGCACTAGAAATAGGACTACCACCAACAGGTGGAATGGGAATTGGATTAGATAGATTAATCATGTTATTAACAAATTCTGCATCCATAAGAGATGTATTATTTTTCCCAACAATGAAACCTTTAAATTAACATGAAGGATTGTTATTAAGATAAAATAAAAAAGGAAATTTTTAAGGCTAACTTTTATATAAGTTGGTCTTTTTTAATATTAATTATTACAAAAATAGAAGGTGTGCGAAAATGAATTTTTTATATAAAGTAAAAAAAGTAATAAAAAAAAAGATAATGAAATGAATTTTGAGAATATTGCGAAAGATTGGATTGAGAATAAAAAGGTATCAATCAAAAAGTCAACTTATTATAATTATTTATTCATAATTGAGAAATATTTAAATCCAGAATTTAAAGGAAAAAATATAAAGAAAATTAAAAATTATAATGATTATATTCAAAAGTTATCAGAGAACTTATCTGCAAAGACAGTGAGAGACATTGCAAATGTATTAAAAGTAATTTTAAAATATTATGAAGATAAATATGATTATATATTGCAGATCAACAAAATAAATATGCCTAGAGTAGCAAAGAAAAGAGTGAAAATATTAAGTACAGAGGAAAAATCAAAGTTAGAAAAATATTGCGTCGAAAAAAATACATTGAAGGCATTAGGAATAATAATATGTTTAAATACAGGAATGAGAATTGGAGAAATATGCAGTTTAAAATGGAAAGATATTGATTTAGAAATGAAAAAAATATATGTAGATAAAACAATGCAAAGAATTTATAATAAAAACAAAAAAAGTTCTGATGTGATAATTGATAGATCAAAGACAGAATGTTCTATAAGAGATATACCGATTAACAAAAATATATATGGGATTTTGAAACAATTAAAAAAGAAATATAAAGATAATGATTACTTTTTATCTGGAAAGGAAGATAAAATTATAGAACCAAGAAATTATCAATACACTTTTAAAACAATACTAAAACAATGTAAAATAAGACCATATAAATTTCATATATTAAGACATACATTTGCGACAAATTGTATTGAAGTAGGGTTGGATGCAAAATCATTGAGTGAAATATTAGGACATTCAAATGTAAATATAACATTAGGAATATATATTCATTCTTCCGATAGAATAAAGAAAAAATATTTAGAAAAATTATAAAAAATATCATTAAGTAATTTGCTTAACGATTATTATATTATACTAAAAAAATTAAAAAGTCAACAATTTTTACCATTTTTCTTAAAAAGTATAAAATTTGTAGAAACATTGGATTTCTAAAGAAAAACTTTAATAAAAGTATCATTAAGCAAATTACTTAATGATATTTTTTTAAGGGGGAAAAGATATGCTAAAGAAAAGAGTAAGTATATTATTAATTTTTATTTTAATTATGGGATTATGTAGTAGTGTATATGCTACTGAATTAAAAACTAATTTAAATGTTGTACAGCAAGCAAGTGAAACAAAATATTTAGAAAATGATCAAGGATACATTTCAAAAACAATAGTAGATTCAAATAAAGAAACAGGAGAAGTAACTGTTGAACTTAAAGTAGCAAATACAAAAAAAGATGTATTGAAATCAAAAGATACAGAAATTGTTTTAGTTATAGATAATTCAGGTAGTATGGATTTTAAAACAGCAGACGGAAGAACTAGAAAATCGATTTTATTAGATAGTGCAAAGAAATTTGTTAATATTATTTTTGATACATCATCTAATGTAAGAATTGGAGTAGTCAAATTTTGTGGAGAAATGGGATTACTAGCACCAGTCTATGCTGCATCAGTTATAACTAAGCCAACATCTAACAAAGAAGATATTATGAATGGTTTAACAACAATGGAAAAGCAAAAAGTTCAATCTGGTACGAACATACAAAAAGGATTAATGAAAGCTGAAACATTATTTTCTGAAAATGCCGGAAATAAAGTAATAATATTACTAACGGATGGATTACCTAATGAAGATGGAGAAAGAAATAATGTTGGGGATAAGGAAATGATTTTGACAAATGAAACTTATAAGAAAATACTTGAAAATACAAAAAATGAATTACTTAATATTAAGAAAAATGGAATTATGCCAATTTCATTAATGACAGGTGTAAATAGTAACGATGTAGATGATGATGGAGAGGTTATAACTAGTACAGAAGAAGATATAAAAGCGATTGAAATGATTTTTGGAACGGAAGAAAAACCAACTGCTGGGAAATTTTATAATGCAAAAACGACAGATATTGATAAAGTAGTACAAGAAGATATAACAAAGGATGTTCAGGAAGTTTTAAATAAACCAATTAATGAAGTAAAAGTAGTTGACTATTTTCCAAAAGATATAACAGAAAATTTTGAGTTTTCGTATGTAGGAGAGCCAAGTACAGGAACAAAGTCAGATAAAATCAATACAGAAACTAATACAATTGAATGGGACATAGGAAAATTAAAAGGAGACGAAGTAGCAACTTTAAAATATAAATTAAAAATAAAAGATATGAAAAATATGAACTTATTAAACAAAACCATAGCAACAAATGAAAAAGTAGTATTAACATATAAGGATACAGCCTCAAAAGATTATACAGTTACATTAACAAGTAGTCCAACAATACAATTGTCAGAAGTAAAAGAAGATTTGAATCCTGAAGAAACACAAAACTCATCAAAAGATGCTACTATTTCAGATGGAGTTTTGCCAGCAGCTCGGTCAAAAAATATCCATAGGGCTATTTATAGTTTTTTCCGTTTTTATTTCAATAATATTATATAGAAAATATATAAAATATAAAGATATAAAATAGATAAAATGAAATAATTATAAAAAAGTGCGAAAGATGAGGAGGATATTATGGTTTTTTTGGTAGTATTGATATTTGTAATGATTTTGGGAATTAGCTTGTTTATAAGTACAATAGTAGGTAATTTTCAATATAGAGCAAAACAACATATATTGAAAGGTACAGGAATTAGTTCATCAGATATTAATGCAGGAATAAATAACAATTTTGAAAAAAAGCATATAGAGAAATTTCTGTCAGAACATTCGGAATTTACAGAAGAATCTATTAAAGATTTATTAAAACAATATACCGTGCAGATATTTAATAGAAATTCAATCAATGAATTTAGTCAGAATGTATATGAAAAAATGCAAAAAGACTCTAAATTGGAAAAGATGCAGAACATGGAATTTAGAAGAGCAAATATAAGCTATTATTCCAATGACAAGCTAAATGCAATTATTGTTTATACTGATAATAAAGATGAATACAATGTTTATTTAAACTGTAGCATATTAAAAAATAGAATACAATTAAATAGATATCAAATTAGTAAAGGTGCAGTAGTTGGATTTTAAAGAAAAATATAGTTGTTATAAAAATATTGTGAAAGGAGATAAAGACAATGAGTGAAAAAGGAAAATGTATTTTAGCTTATTTATTAGGATGGATTGGAGGATTAATTGTTTTATTTGCTATGAAAGATAATACTAGAAACACTAAATTTCATTCAGCGCAAGCAATTACTTTAAGCGTAAGCTATATTTTACTTGGAGTAATTTATGGTTTAATACCAATAAGAATACCATTTTTTACTACAGCATTATGGATGATTTATATCATTGGAATAGTAATGGGAATAGTAAAAGCAAATAAAGAAGAAGATCCAGAATTACCGGTTATTGGCGGTATAGCAAAATCAATATTTGGTAAAAAAATAGAGGAGCAATAAAAAATATTTTAAAAGACGGTATAAAGTATAGATATTAGAGATTTGAAAAAGTTTTTGTAATAGGAGGAAAAATGGAAAAAGGTAATAACAAAAATATTTCAAGTGAACTAAATAATTTAAAAGTGCCTAAAAGAGAAAGTTCAAGTGGAAATGAATTATTACAATTTTTTATTGGAGTAATATTATTAGGTGTGGGTTTATTCATGTTAACAAAAAGAGTAACAGTACACAGTAGCTGGTATATATGGAGAATAGGAAATTTTGACTTATCTTCTGGAATGATTACAATTCCGCTTATCATAGGAATAATATGGTATTTTTTTGATTCAAAATCATATGTTCCTAAAGTAATAATCACATTAAGTGTGATTTTTATAATCATAACTATAATTATGAGTGTAAGGATTAATTTTATGGTAACTTCAATGTTTAATTATATATTAATTTTTGGAATGATAGCAGCAGGTTCAGGACTATTATTAAGAACTTTATTTAAGAAAAGAGACTAGGAGGAGAAAAAATGGCAATATTTGAAAGAATTAGTGATTTAGTAAGAGCGAATATCAATGATTTAATTGATAAAGCTGAAAATCCAGAAAAAATGGTAAAACAAATTATAATAGATATGGAAGATCAATTGAGAAAATCTATACAAGGATTAGGAACAGCAATGGGAAGCCTTAATCAAGTAAAGAAACAATTAACAAATGCACAAGAACAATCAAATAATTGGCAAACTAGAGCTAAAACTTGTTTAGAACAAGGAAATGAAGAATTAGCAAAACAAGCATTAGAAAATAAAGTAAAGCAAGATAAGATGGTAGTACAATATCAAGAAATGTGTCATTCAATGGAAACGCAAGTTAATGATATAAAAGCACAGGTTGATATGCTAAAACAAAAATTAGAAGAAGCAAGAAGCAAACAAGCAATGTTAGTAGCAAGAAGTCAAATGGCAGATGCAAAATCACAAATGGCAAAAACTTTAGGTAATATGGATAGTAAAAGTGCATTTGCAAAAATGGACAAAATGGAACAAAAAATTGAAGCAAAAGAGGCAGAAGCAAGTGCAATGTCCGAAGTATCTGGAGTAGAAGAAAGTGAAAGAGATCCATTTACCAAAATGGAGACAGAAAATAGTATAAATGCAGAATTAGAAAAGTTAAAACAAGAAATGAATAATAATTAGGAGGAGTATGATGGAAATATTAATACCATTACTTCTAGTTGTAGGGGGACTTGTTGCTATTTTTTATATAAGACCTAAAACACAAAATAATGTTACA
>DVNH01000044.1 GCA_018714565.1 Candidatus Merdicola faecigallinarum
GATAATAATAAGATCTGCTAATTTTCCTTCTTTTATGCTTCCCTTTTTCTTCTCCTCAAAATATTGATATGCACTATGAATGGTTACAGCTTTTATTGCATCTAATACTGTAATCTTTTCCTCTTCTCCAAGAATCTTTCCTTCTTTTGTTTTTCTAGTAACCGCACACCAAATTGTTTCAAACATATTGGGTTTTATCACAGGTGAATCTTGATGAAAGTTAAATGGAATTCCTTCTTTCAACGCTGTATTTGCAGGACTAATTTTACTTGCTCTTTCTAATCCAAAGTTTTTTATATGTGTATCTCCCCAATAAAAAACATGTGCTATAAAGAAAGAAGGAATAATCCCGCATTCTTTTACTTTTTTTATTTGATCTACTCCCAAAAATTGAGCATGTATCATAACTGGTCTTAACTTTTCTATTTCTTTGTACTTTTCTATGCAATCTATATACTGCTTCGCTGCCATATCTCCATTACAGTGTGCTAATAATTGCATTTTATCCTCATTTGCTTTCCTAATTGCGTCTTCTACTTCCTCCTTTTTCATCGTTCCATATCCAAAATAGTCTTTCTCTCCTTGATATGGCGTCCTCATCCAAGCAGTTCTTGCCTGTGGTGATCCATCTAAAAAGATTTTGTACCCACCTATTTTAAATCGTTTTTTATATGTTCTAATATGATCTTTAAATTGATTGAAAAAAATATTTTTGTCTTTTGGATCAAAATAAATAACAAGATCTAATTGCAATTTATTATTACGAATTAGTTCTTCATAAATTGGAATAATGCTCTTATATGCCATTCCATCTTGTATTGTTGTAATTCCATATTCAGCATATTCTCTTTGTGCCTTATCATAAGCTTCTAATAATGTTTTTATATCTGGCAGTGGAATTTGTTTTTGATACATAAGGAAAGCTTTTTCTTCCATATAACCAGTTAGTTCTTGACCATTTTTTTCTATTTTCCCACCATCGATATTTTCTACCTTGTTTGTCACATTTAGTCTATTGAGTGCCATACTATTAAAAACTCCTGCATGGCAAGACTTATGCTCAAGAACAACTGGATAATTTGGCAATACTTCATCTATTATTTCTTTTGTAGGATGCTTTTTTTCTTGCAAATTATTATGATCGTACCCTGTTCCAATAATCCAATTTTCTTCCTTTATTTTATTTTCTTTTACGAATTTTATTAATTCTCTTTGTATTTCTTCAAAATTCTTGCATTTTTCCAAATTTATTTTTAGTAAATGATTGGCTACTCCTGAAAAATGGCTATGAGCATCAATAAAAGAGGGCATCATTGTTTTCCCTCTTAAATCAATCATTTCTGTTTTTGTATTTTTATAAGCAAATATCTGTTCTTTTTTTCCTACTTTTTTTATCATTCCGTCTTCAATAAAAATAGCTTCTACTTTGTTTTTTTCTGATTCTAACGTAATAAAATCTCCATTGTAATATATTTTATTCATTTTTATCCTCTCTTCTACTCTTGTATTTTTTTAGGTTAATTATATTAGTCTTTGCAATTTCAAAGCAACTATGCACGCAACAAAGCCACTTTTCTTATTACGTAGGAAATTTCGTTAGAAATTTCTGAAGTAACAAGGTTAAGTTACTTTAGTCTGTGCGATTGCGAAGCAATCTGTACATTGGGCGGAGCCACTTTTCTTATTTTAGCTACAAAAAAACCTTCGTAATAGGAATTAGGGCATACACAAATGGTTCCTTTTATTTTTGTCGGTAATAGTGGAACCTTCTCTATTCCTGTTAACTCAATTGGAACAATTTCTGTTTTTCCTTGTTTTAATATTTCTTCTAATACTTCTTCATTTTCTTCCTTTAAAATAGAACAGGTAGAATATACCATTTCCATTCCAGGCTTCAATAAATTCAATGCTTTTTTTAATAATTTCTTTTGTGCTATTGTTATTTTTCTTATTTTTTCTTCTTCAAAAATAGCTTTCGAAAATTTTTCTCCTACTTGAATTGTTCCACTTCCAGTACATGGTGCATCTAATAAAATTCGGTCAAAAGAGAAAAAGTTATCTAAATTTCTTGCATCTGTTTGCATTGTATATACACAAGATGCTCCCTGTTTTTCAATATTATATTTTAATCGTTCCATTCGAATTGCATTCATCTCACAAGCTGTAATATTAGCATTATTTTTTACCATTGCTGCTATTTGAGTCGTTTTTCCCCCTGGTGCGGCTGTCATATCTAAAATATCTTCCCCTTGTTTTGGGTCTAGTACCATAGGCGGAATCATAGAAGAAAGACTTTGTAAATAAATTTCTCCTTTTTGATACATTTCTAATTCTTCTAGCTCTTTTTCTGTTTTATTTTTTATCACAAATGCAGCCTGATAAAATGGAACTTCTTCATAATCAATATTGAATTGATTGAACTCTGCTTTTATTTGATCTACTGCTTTTTTTAATGTGTTTACACGTAATGTAACATAACGATTACCTTTATATCCTTCTAATATTCTTTTTCTATCTTCTTCCTGATATTGCGTTTCTAATTTTTTTACTAAATTTTCTGGCAGTTTTTCTAATGGAATCATATTTTCTTCCTTTCTTTATTCCGTATAAAATTTCGTAAGAAATTTCTGAAGTAACAAAGTTAAGTTTCCTTAATTTGTGCGATTGTAAAGCAATCTGTACACACTTTTTTCATACTTTTATCCAAAAAACTCACTAGTAGAAACCATTTTCTTGTTTCGTTCTTCTTCTACGATTCTTGATAGCATTTCTTTTACCTCATATGGCTTTTTGATATCTTTTATATCAAAATCTGGCGTTGACTGATCTGCTGAACTGCAATGGATTGTTCCAACTCCAAAAATTCTCTGCAAAATGTTTTGTCTTAAAGTGATATCCATAATTCGATATAATCGAACTTCTTCTTGTCTTTTAAAAATTAATCCTATATCAATTAATAACTTTTCTTCTAATAATTGATAGGTTGTAAATGATAATGGTAACCCAAATATTGGTCTTTTTTTATCTTTCCATAAAATATTCATATTCTTTTCCTCGCTTTTTATTTTATTATACTATGATTTTTTGTTTTCTTCAATCTTTTTCTTTTTCCTTAGTCTTAGACAAGTGTTTCTTTTCATATATTAAAATAGAGGTGTTTGATTCATGCAATTTATTCTTCGTTATTTAAAAGGATTAGCTATTGGAGCTGGTGCTATTCTTCCCGGAATTAGTAGTGGCGTTCTTTGTGTCGTTTTCGGTATTTATGAAACATTATTAAATAGTATATTAAACTTTTTTCAAGATTGGAAGAAAAATCTTGCTTTTCTATTTCCTATTCTGTTCGGTGGTATTACTGGCATCATTCTTTTTAGTAATTTTATTACCTTTTTCTTTCAAGAGTATCCTACACAAACTAGTTTCTGCTTCATTGGTTTAATTTTGGGTAGTATTCCGATTTTATTAAAAACAGCCAATCGTGAAAAAGGTTTTCATCTACATTATCTTCTCTATTTCTTTTTCACCTTTTCACTTGCACTTTTCCTTTTAGTACTTGAAAATTATTTTCCTCAAGAAACAAACTATTGTCTTCCTAGTTTTAGTTTTGGATTTTTAGTACTTTCTGGCTTTTTCATGAGCATTGGTGTAATTGTTCCTCGGAGTAAGTAGCACGATTATTTTAATGTTATTAGGAGTATATGACGTATACTTAATAAGTGTTTCCATGGTTAATATGCGAATACTTTTTCCTATGTGTATTGGTCTTCTTATCGGTAGCTTCTTTTTTATGAAGATAATTCAATTTTTACTAAAAAAATATCCTTCTCAAACTTATTATGGTATTATTGGTTTTGTAGTAGGATCTATTCCCGTTCTATTTCCTGATTCTTTTACTCTACAACTCCTTCTTCCTTCTATTGTCTTCCTATTCTTAGGTTTTACTATTGGATTTTTGTTCGAAAAAAAATAGTAACACTCCTAAAAAGGATGTTACTATTTTTTTCTTATTTCTTTCTTCTTAAAATCCATCCAGTCTCACATTTTATTGGTAATTTTACTTTTACTTGTTGTCCTAATTTTCCAGGATTTACAAACTCTATTTTTTCATCCGTTTCACTATCCCATAATTCTTCAATTTTAAATTCTTCTACTTCTATTTTTCCCGGAACAATAATTTCTAATGTATCTCCTATTTGCCAACGATTTCTTATTTCTACAATTGACTTTTCTGAATTATATTCTACTACTTTTCCCCCAAATTCATAATCTGGATTATATTGTTTTCCTTCGAATTCTTGAAAGTCTTTATTTTTTGGATCATTAAAATAAAATGTAGTAAGTCCTCTTGTCTTTGTTTTTTCTAATTCTTTTTGATATTTTGATACATCATATTCCTTTGGATTATTGCAGTAATCATCAATTGCAGTACGATATACATTTACAACTGTTGCCAAATAATACTCGGTTTTTAATCTACCTTCTATTTTTAGACTATCTACTCCCATATCGATAATTTCTGGAATTTCATTTATTAAGCATAAGTCTTTCGAAGAAAAAATATATGTTCCCTTTTCATCATATTCAATTGGCATTAAATTTCCCGGGTTATTTGCTTCTTCTGCATATAAATGATATCCCCATCTGCAACTTTGTGCACAATCTCCTAAATTAGCACTTCTAGAAGCTAGGAAATCGCTTAAAAAGCATCTTCCTGAATAGCCAAAACATAGAGCTCCATGAACAAACATCTCAATTTCTAATCCCATTGGCTTATTTTCCATAATATATTTTATTTGGTCTTTTGATAATTCTCTTCCCAGAATAATTCTTTTTGCTCCATTATGATACCAAAACATGCTAGAATGAAGACTAATCGTATTTGCTTGTGTACTAATATGAATATCGATATCTGGTGCCTCTTCCTTCATAATTTCTACTACACCACCATCCGACACAATTACTCCATCTACTTTTAACTCATTTAACACTCTTGCTTGTTTTTTTATTTCATCATAACTTTCATCTTTCGCAAATATGTTTACAGCTGCATATACTTTTTTTCCTATTTCATGTGCATATCCAATTGTTTTTGCTAAATCATCATCTTTTAATTCTACTCTAGAACGAAGAGATAGCGATGCTGTTCCGCAATATACTGCATCTGCCCCATACATAAATGCTATTTTTGCTTTTTCAAAAGAACCTGCTGGTGCTAAAAGTTCTGGTTTTTTCATTTCTTACTCCTACTTTCTTTTCTATTCTTATTTTCTCTTATTGTTTAACTCTTATTACTCTAATTCAAAGAAACTTTTTACGATTCCTTTTTCAAACAATCTTTTAAAAATATTCGTTAAAATTAATAAAAGAATTGGTCCTATCATTAATCCAAGGACTCCAAAAAATCGAAATCCAGTATACATTCCGATTAAAGTAAAGATTGGATTCATTCCCATTTGTCTACTTACAAATTTAGGCTCTAAAAATTGTTTGATTACTGCCCATATAATCCATAATATCATAACAGCAATTGCAAGTGGCATATTTCCTGTAAAAAATAAATAAACTGCCCAAGGAACCATAACAGCTCCTGCTCCAAATAAAGGCAACAAATCAACAAATCCAATAAAGATTGCCATCAACACAGAATATTCTACATTTAATCCACAAAGGTCGAAAATATTTAATCCTATTAATACCAATATAAAACATAGTAATGATAACTTTGCTTCTGCTTTTAAATAATTCCATCCGATACTACAAGTAGTATTAATTACTTCTTTTCCTTTTTCAATCCAAGCCTTTGGAATATGTTTGTTTACTAGATTTTTTACGTAATCTTTATCATAACAAATAAAAATAATCGCTAATAATGTAATAACACTATATGTAATCATAGTTGGAATTGAACTTACTGTATTAATTAAATGACTTAAAATATTATAAACAAGATCCTTTACCCCATTAATAATTGATCCTAAAGAATCTTGCAAAGTGTTTAATACTTCATCTGGAATATGTATCATTCCATTTCTTAAATCATTAATGAAGTTGCTTGTCCATTCATATAGATTTTGTATTGGTTCGTTTAAACTTGATATTAAACGGTTTGCTTCTGTGACAAGTGCAGCACTTAGCAGTACAAGTAAAGAACCTATAATAACAACTACTAAAATCAGAGACAGCGTACTTGCTAGTTTTCTTTTTAGTTTACACTTTTTCATAAAAAATTGGATTATTGGCTCTATCATAGCTGCAATTAATATTGCAATTAAAAACGGAATATAAAACATGGTAATTCTATATGCTACAAAAATAATAAGTGCAATAAATAGTAAAATAATTGCTTTAAACATAATTTTTGCATAATATTTTGTATAATCTTTTTCCACATGAATCCTCCTTTACTTCTATTTTTGACAATTATTAGTATATCTTATTTTATGTCAATAGTAAAGAAGTTTCCTTTCTTTTTCCTAAAAAAAGACATGTTCTATAAAAATTTTCAAGCCTATAAAACATAAAATAATACCGCCAAATATTTCTGCTTTTTCCCCAATCATATTTCCAATCTTTTTTCCCATTAATAATCCAATTCCTACTAAAACAAATGTAATCATTCCTATTATTAAGATTATCGTTGTAATTGAAATTTTTTCAGGTAGTGCTGCCAAACTTATCCCAACAGCTAGTGCATCTATACTAGTTGCAATGGCTTGTATTAATAATATATTCCATGTAATTTTTTTATCAAATTCCATTATCTCTGGATTTCTTAATTTTTGAATACCTTCTACAATCATTTTTATACCAATATAGCTTAACAATATAAGTGCAACATAATGATCTATTTTTTCGATATATACTTGAAAGGCTTTTCCTAATCCCCAACCAATCATCGGCATCATTGCTTGAGCAATTCCAAAAAGGGCAACATTAATAAATGCCCATTTTCGATTCATATTTTTATAGCACATTGAGTTAGAAACCGCTACTGCAAAAGCATCCATTGCAAGTCCAACGGATATCATAATAATAGAAAAAAAGTTCATTTCTTTCTCCTTATTTATCTTCTATCTTTAAAATACTTCTCTTATTTTAAGATATTCTTCTAAAAATAAAATATCATTCTTTTTCTATTTTGTTAACTTATTTTTTATAATTTCTTAAATAAGAAAAGTGGCTTCGCCAGATGTACATATTGCTTTGCAATCGCACGAATTAAGGAAACTTAACCTTGTTGCTCCAGAAATTTCTTTCGAAATTTCCTATGCAATAAAAAGAACACCTTACCAAAGGTAAAATGTCCTTTTCATAAAGGGGATTTAAATCTTATTAAAAAAACATTATTCGATAGGCAGTTCTCCTTTCTTTTTAAATTATACTTATTATAAAAAGGATTTATGTTTTTTTTATGATTTTTATTTGCTATTTTGGTAAAAAATTTTTCACCTCTTTTTTTCTATTCTACTACTTTTAAACGTATTTTCTTTCCTGGATATATTAAATTTGGATCTGTAATTCCATTCATTTGAATAATATAATATGGATCATTTTTATATTTTCTTGCAATTCCAAGTAATGTCTCTCCTCTTTTTATTGTATGAATTAAATGCCCACATTCATATACCACATCTTGATCATTAATATTATTTGTCCTTGAAATACGTTTTATTTGTATTATTAATTTTTGTCCTGGGAAAATTAAATTCGGATTTTGAATTTTGTTTTGACTTACAATTTCATTTACGGTTACTCCATAATTTCTTGCTATTTCACTTAAAGTATCCCCTCTTTTTACTATATAAATAATCGTACTATTACTTATTTGTGTTGGAATCGTTAGCGTTTGACCTACATATATTAAGTTTGGATTTTGAATTCCATTCTGACTTGCGATTTCATTTACGGTCACTCCATAACTTCTTGCTATTTGACTTAAGGTATCTCCTCTTTTTACTATATAGGTAATTTGGCCATTATTGTTTTGTTTTGGAATCACAAGCGTTTGACCTACATATATTAAGTTTGGATTTTGAATTCCATTCTGACTTGCGATTTCATTTACGGTCACTCCATAACTTCTTGCTATTTGACTTAAGGTATCTCCTCTCTTTACTGTATACAAAATATTAATTTCTTCCTCAGGAGGCATATTTCCCTCCGGTATTTCTGACGTATTCTCTAATAAAATTTGATTGGTAAATCGATTTCGATCTACATACCCCTGGATCCCATTTACTGCTCCAGTATCAGTATATTGAAATCCGATCCAATTACCCCATTTTCCGTTGTCCGTTGGATTTTCTCTTCCATATTGTGCTACCCATAACGGATATTGATTTGCAAGTTCCTGACTAAATCTTGTTCTTGCTGTATATGTATTACTGTATACCACCATTTTTTTCCCCGTTAATTTTTCTACTTCTCTTAAAAATGCAAAAGAAATTTGATTAATCTGTTCATTATTCAAATTTCCGAAATGTTTCAAAATCCATTGCTAAACGACAATCCGGGTTTGTTCCTTGTATTACATTTACAAAATGTTGTGCTTCTTTTATTGCTTGTTCTTCTGATCTTGCTCTTACATAATGATAAAATCCAATTTTTAGTCCAGCACTTTTTGCTCCTTCATAATTCATTCTAAAACGTGGATCTACATAATTTGTTCCTTCACTTGCTTTTATATACACAATTTCAATTCCATCATTTTTTACTTCATTAAAGTTAATACTTCCTTGCCAATTACTCACATCAATTCCTTGATAAATTTGATCTCCTGCTGGTGAAATCGCATAAACTTTTGGAACATAGGTTAAAGCAATTATAATATAAAAAATACAAAAACATAAAAAAAATCTCTTCTTTTTCATAAAAAACACCTCATATTACCATAATTGGTATATTATATGAGATGCCTTTTAAAAAAGTTTATGAAATTTGTCGACAACAATAAAATATACTTCTTTTGTTATTGTTACTAACCTCTTCCCTTAAAAGTGAAATCTTCTAACACTTTCTTGTAGCATTTCTCTGCCACAAAGAAGAATCGTTAAAAATAAGGAAAATGTTGCAATTCCTGTTGCAATTACAATTAAAATTCCATACTCTATTAAATTACATAGCATCAAAATACAAGGTATCATGCTTAATATAAAAATGATCATTTGATAAATTGCATATTTTAAATATCTTTTTCTACTTACAATGGTAAGAATCATCATTGTTAAATTAGCAGCCATAATAATAATGGGAACTGCAATTGTCATTGCCCAGCCTTTATATCCAATTACAAAATCTATTCCAATTGTTAAAATTGAAATAACAATCATTTGTATCATTACATGAGATGCAATATTTATATTTCTCTTCATTGAATAAATAACAGTAACCCAAACATAAAGTAATCCTAATATACATAAAAGTGACCAATGATTTTCCGAATCGATCACGAAATTTACAATTACTAAAATTCCTGCTAAAAAGAAAGATCCTAACATTAGTAATTGTTTAATACGATTTGTCTTTTTTATATTTAAAATTTGTGGATATAACATCTTTACACTCCGTTATCTTCTATTTTTACATCAATTCCTTGTTCTTTTAGAAATTGACAAAAATAATGTTCTATTTTTTTATCTGCTAAAATTGAAGTAATTGTAAAAACAATTGTATTTTCATACGAACAAGCAGAACATTTTATTTTCTCTACACTTTCTGGTGCAATTAAAAATAAAAAGTTTTCTATATATTTTTGATATTCTGCAATAATACCAACTCTTCCTATATTCGAAAAAGTTGTTGTCGTATATTTTCGAATTTCGATATAACTTAATTTTACAAATACTTTCTTTAGTGCAAGTGGAATCATTCGAATAAAGGGATGATTTCCTAATTTTACATTTGCTGACATTGTTTTTAAAATTTCTTCTTCTGTTAATCTCTTTTCAAAGTCCTCTTTTACAAACCTAAGTAAATGATCAAATGAATCTATTTGTTTCTCTCCTAATTCCAATGTAATATAAGAAAAGAAATTGTTAATTGTTTTTGATTTAAAATATTTTTTTAAGTTGACAGGTATACAAATTTTTATTGGTTTCTTTCCATGATGTTTTTTATAATTAGCTTGAAAAATACTATAACATAAAACAGCAGTTAAATATTGTGTAATCGTCACTCCGGTTTTCTTTTGCTTTTTCTTTTAATTGTTGTAAATTAATAATTTCATGTGTTACTGCAATTGCATTTAATGGTAGTTTTTTTCCCTGTAATACATATGCCTTCTTTGAACTTGCATTTCCTTTCATTTTCTTTTTATAATTTTTTAAATAACTGTCCTCTGTATCGTAAACGATTTTTCTATCCGATCGATATTCTTCTTTTGTTTTTTCCGGATCACAAAGTTCAATATATGAATAAACGATTTCTTTAAAAAATTGAATTGCACTATTTCCATCTGTTAATGAGTGAAAAATATCAATGTTAATTTTCTTTTCGAAATAAGTCACTTTAAATAAATATTGATTATTCGTGTTTGGATCAATATATTTACATGGATAATTATTTTCTGGTTCTACTAATATTTCTTTTGCATTATATTCAAAATAATACCAAAAAAATCCACTTCTTAACCTTACTCGAAAAGATTGGAATTTCTTAAGAGCAAGTTCTACCGCTTTTTTTAATTCTTGTGGTCTTATATTTTCCTTCATAACTGCTGATATTCGAAATACGCTACTGTATTTCTTGCTAGATGCTAGTGGAAAAATTTTAGCTGAATTATCTAGTCTTCTCCAAATTACTTCTTTTCTATTTTTTCCAAACATGAAATTTTCTCCTTAATCCTTTTTTAATAATTCTATTATTTGCTGATAAGTTTGTTTTGCTTCCATATTATTTTCGTCATCAATATCCAACATCCAAACATGATATGCTTTCTCTTTTTCTATTAATTGAATGTCTGCATTTTCTTCTTTCGCACGTTTTTCTATTTTTTTTGCATCTGGATTTAGTATATCATAAGTTCCTGTAAATATTGTAACATTTCTTAATTTATCTAATGGTCCATAAACTGGATTCACAAAATAATTTTCTTTTCCTTCTTTTCCCGAATAATTTTCTCCAGCAATTTTTAACGCCATTTTATTTAAAACAGGATCTACTTTTTCTACTTCATTTATTTCTTCATTTTCCATTGTAACATCGAGCCAAGGAGATAATAAAATTAATTGACTTGGCTGAGCAATACTCTTTTCTCCCAATGTTTCCATTAATCCCAATGCCAATCCACCGCCTGCAGAGTCTCCCATAACCACTAAATGCTCTGGATCTACTTTTTGAATTACTTCTTGATATAATGGTTCCATCATACTTTTTACATCTTCATAGTTATATTTAGGTGTTAATGGATAATCTGGTGCAATAACGATTGCTCCAGTATCGTCCACTAGTTTTCTCATAAAATTCCAATGCTGGTCTGTTAATTCACCCACATAAGAGCCACCATGAATATACATAATAACTAAATCTGATCTTTCTCCATTTTTCGAAGAAAGAACAAAAACATTTCTACCTTTATATGCTTTTTCTTGAAGCTGATAAGTTTTTTTTATTTCTTTTGGCGCTGTTGATTTTACTTCTCCTTTAAATAGATAAATTAACTCTATAATTGCTAATAAAATAATAAAAACTAATATTCCAATAATTACTTTTAATCCGACACGAATAATATTGTTTACTACTGGCATTTCTCCTCGTATATTCCTTTCTCTTTTCTTTTAATTTTTTTTATTCTACCATATTTTTTGATTCAATCCTATTGTTTTTTTCTTAATCTTTTCTTCAAAAGAAAACAAACCTCAGATTTTATTCTAGGTTTGTTCATATCATAGGAAACATCTTCTTATATATTTTTTATCTTCTTTTTCTTTCAATTCTTCTATGAAATAATATTTCTTTTATTTCGATTCTATTTTGTCTAAAGCTTTCTCGATTAGGCTTCTTAACTTTTCTGTATGAACTACCGATTCAATAGATGCATTTAACATTTCTTTTGGATCAATCTTAGCTAAGTTAAAATAGTATCCATTATAAAGCGCAAGTTGTCTTATAAATTCTCTAGTTGCTCTTCCATTTCCTTCACGAAAAGGATGTAACACATTTAGTTCTGCCATATAATATGCTAATCTTTCAGAAAATGTTTCTTTCGTTAGTCCTTTCAAAAAATTTTCACCTTTTAATTCATTTAAAATTTTCCTTAACTCTGGTTCAATAAATTCCCATTCTGCGAATCTAAAATTATCCTTTGCGATATTTTCATTTCGGAATAATCCTGCAAATGGATAAATTTCATCAAAAAGATACTTATGAATGGAGACAAAATGATTAATATCAAACTCTCCTGTAATTCCTTGTTGTCTTAAATCATATAGCTTTACTAGAACCATTTTATTTTCATATTTTAATAAATCGCTATTATTCATAATATTTAATTTATTTACTAAAACATTCGAATTTGGATAACAATAAATCGAATTTCTTGCCTCATACAAACTATTCATATTTCTCTCCTATAGCAGAATTTTTTATAATATTTATCATTTCTGGCATGGTAATTTCTTCATTTGCATATCGCTTTAAAAGAGTAATATCTTGTTCTGTTATTACCATATCTTCCATTGCTAAATCGTTTCTAATATTATCTATATCAAATTTAAATTTTTCTTCATTATACATAAATTTTTCTCCTTTTCTTCAAATCCACTACATATATATTATATCACAAAACAGCCTAAATTTCAACTTTTAGGCTGTTTTCCTCGTTATCTTTCTTTATTTTTTATAAGATTCTTTTTAAAATCTTGTTTGTTGTTTTCTCTATTGAAATTTCGTAATATCACTAATATTGGCTGCAAAATATGGCATTTGTTTTCCTTCTTCTCTTAGGAAAAGAGTAAAAGTGCTATCAAAATTAAATTCTCTTACTTCTTCTGTCGGAATCATAATTGCTTTTTGATTCATCATTCCTGCTTCACTTTTTATTTCTCCACCCTTTTTGTTTAACTTAAATTCAATCGTTTGCATTGCCTTTTCGATTTGGTTGGTTTCTCCTGTACTTAGTTTAAATTCTTTTCCTTCTAAATCTGTATATTCTTTTTTCTCTTTTATTGATATTTCTGGAATTTTTAATGTTTCTTTTTCTGTAAGAGATTGATTTCCCGTATAATTAGAAGTTACAATTTTTTGATAAATCTCATTAAAGTTATTTCCTTCTGGAGTCTTACACAAAATAACTTCGTCTCCGTTTTTCGTCTGTAATAAAATAGCCAAATCATCTTTTGAATTATAATATAGAACTCGCACTTGTTCTCTTACTTCCTGTTTTGTATCTTCTTTTATTCCAAAATAGCGAACATTTTCATATTTCTCTGCAAAAGTTCCCTTTTCTAGGTTATCAAATTCTTGATTAAATTCAAATTCTCTTTTTAACATAGCATATAAAAAATAATTATTCTTTCCGCTTTCCCAATCAAAACTGTCTAATATACTACTATTTTCATTAAATTTTTCTTTTATTCCTTTTTCAATTTCTTCTTTCAACTCTTTTGTCGCAATTCCATATTTTTTATAATAATACTCTTCTGAAAGCATATCTGTATTAAATTCTTCTTTATTTAAATGTTCTACTATACTAAGTTGTGGCTGGAAAATAATATCTTGTTTTGCTACTTCATTTTTTAAATCATTCCAAATTAATTGAAACGTCCCACACCATAAGGTATTTTCTCCTAATTGTTCCTGCATAGTAGGTACAATTGTTACTCCCTCCGTTTCTTTTAGTACCGGATCTCCCATTAACTCTTGTGCCGCTTCTGCAATTTCCTTATTATAAATTCCAATTAAAATAACAATTGCTATAATAATCAAAATTAATAAAATAAATAAAACAATCTTTACTTTTTTATTTTCTTTATTTTCCACTTTTCTTTCTCCCTCTTCAACCATATTTTATCCTCTTCTCTCAATAACTCATCCATTTTTATATAGATAAATTCTCACTCTACTTAACAAAGAAGTTCTCCTATTTTTCTATTCCTTAAATCTTTAACACTTATTTTTTAATTCTTCTAATAACTGTAAAAAAGCTTTTTCTCTATGTGTTACGCTTAATTCTTCTGATGATAATTCGCACAATGCTCGTCCTCCAAAGCCATCTGGAAGAAATACTGGACTATAAGTAAGCCCTCCCATTTGTTTTGGTTCTTTTGCAATTTTCCCTTTTGTTTCTCCTCTCACTACTAATAATTCTCCATTCTTTAAAATGGCTGTTAAGACACATACGAATTTTGCTGTTCTTTTCTCTTCTGGTACATCTTTCATATTATTTAATAATTTTTTTAATATTTCTTCTTGCGTACCATGTTCTCCTGCATACCTTGCACTTTTTACTCCTGGCTGCCCATTCAAACAGTCTACACAAAGCCCCGAGTCATCTGTTACTATAATTTCATTTATTTGCTTTTCTTCACAAAACTTTCTTATTGCTTTTGCCTTTATCATTGAATTCTCTTCAAATGTTTCTCCCTCTTCTATAATTTCCTGACAAAATCCAATATCCTCTAGTGAATCAATCTCAAGATTTACTCCTCTATCTTTAAAAAAGCTTTTCACTTGATTAATTTTTCCTTTATTTGCTGTTCCAAAAATTAACTTCATATTTTTTTCCTCTTCTTTTCTTTTTTCAAATCTATTTTATCTTTTTTCTACTTTTGTGTCAATTTTTCTTAATGCTTGTACTTCTTTTTTCTTTATGTTAAAATAAGAAAAGTGGCTTCGCCAATTTATAGATTGCTTCGCAATCGCACATTTAAGGTAACTTAACCTTGCTACTTCAGAAAATTTTGACAAAATTTCCTACGTAATAAGAAAATAATAAAAATCAATGTTAAATTTAAGGAGTGACTAAAATTGTATCGAAAAGATTGGATTATGGACCAAATTGAAAGTTTTATTGAAACCATTCATAAAGTATTCCTTCATGAAGATAACCTTACTCACGATATTGCCCAAACAGAAAATACTACACAGGATTCTCTTTATCAAAAATTAGATCTTCTAATTCATGAAAGAAAAATTAACGAAGCTGAAAATTTGCTATTTGATCACTTAGAACCAAAAGATGAAAAGAAGTTGGCTATCGCAGTTAACTTTTATTCTAAATTGAATCAATTAAATGATGAAACATTAGAAAGTGCAAATTACTCTCGTGAAGAAATTGAACAGGGTTTAAAAGATATAATGAATGAATTTGGAATTAAGATTGAGCTTATTTAATTTTTATAGGGCTCAACTTAATTTCCTGGTTCAATTGCTTTTTTGTAAAAGTAATATCCTCCAATTATATTCTTCACCTGAAATCCATTTTGACTTAAAATCCTGCAGGCAATATAACTTCTTAAGCCTGTATGACAATGGATATAAATCATTCTTTCCTTTGGCAATTCTTCTAATCTTGTTCTTAATTCATCTAATGGAATTAAAACTGCTTTTTCTAAATGAGAATTTTCATATTCTCTATTCGTTCTTACATCTAATATATATGGATCTTCTAATTTCATTACTTCTTTCCAAGTAATATTTTCTACCAATCCTTCTATTTCATTTTCTATGCTATTTCCCAAAATATTAACTGGACTTTTCGCTGAGGAAAATGGTGGTGCATAGCATAGCTCAAGTTCTTCTAAATCATATGCTGTCATTTTCATTCGAATTGCTGTAGCTAAAATATCTGTTATTTTATCTACGGATTCTTTTCCCCATACTTGTGCTCCCAATATCTTTCCTGTTTTTGGATCATATAGTGCCTTTATCGTCATTTGTGTCGCTCCTGGGTAGTATGTTGCATGAGAATATGGAGAAATAATCATTACCTTATATGGAATATGATCACGTATACAAATAGATTCATTAATTCCTGTGATTCCTAAATTACAATCAAATATTTTCAATATACTACTTCCCAAACTTCCTAGATAACTTGTTTTTCTATTACAAATATGATTTGCAACTACTCTTGCTTGTCTATTCGCAGGTCCTGCAAGTGGAATATAAGATGGACTTTCCGTAACAATATG
Source organism: Candidatus Merdicola faecigallinarum (assembly GCA_018714565.1). Lineage (GTDB taxonomy): Bacteria > Bacillota > Clostridia > TANB77 > CAG-508 > Merdicola > Merdicola faecigallinarum. The sequence continues at coordinate 16,131 of DVNH01000044.1, forward strand.
GTTAACTTGCACAGCATCTCCTAATGCATATACATTTTCATCATTCGTTTGCATCCATTCGTTTACTATAATACTTCCTTTTTCATTCGTCTTAATTCCAGCTCGGATCGCTAAATTTGTTTCTGGAATCACTCCCATGCATAATAAAATAAGGTCTGATTCTATCTTATTTCCATTCTGCAATAAGATTTCCATCTTTGAATCTATTTCTTTTACTTCTTGTACTCCGTTTTTTAAGATGATTTCAATTCCATTCTTGTTTAATTTTGTATGTACAAAATTTGCCATATCTTGATCTAATGGAGCAATTAAGTGATCATTTCTTTCTAATATCTTTAGTCTCAAATCTTTTTCTTTCGATAAATTTTCTGCAAGTTCTACTCCTATATAGCCTCCACCAATAATCGTAATTTCTTTTGGTCTATTCTCATTTATATATTTTTTTATTTCTACTGCATCTTCTACATTCCTTAATGTTTTTATTTTCGTACTTTTAGGAAAGGGATTCATCGGTTCTGCCCCTGGAGCCAATACTAATTTATCATATGTCTCTTCATAAATTTCTCCATTTTCCTTATTTTGCACTTCTACTTTTTTATCTTCTCTCTTAAGTTTTATTACTTCTTGTTTCACTCTTACTTCAATATTAAATCTTTTTTTAAATGATTTTGGTGTTTGTAATAATAATTCCTCTTTTTCTTTTATTACATCTCCAATGTAATAAGGTAATCCACAATTTGCAAATGAAATATGATTTCCTCTTTCAAACAGTATAATTTCTGCATTTTCATCCAGTCTTCTAAGTCTTGCTGCTGTTGTAGCTCCTCCAGCTACGCCTCCTACAATTACTATCTTCATCTTTTTCCCTCCTAATATTGACTTAACATCTCTAAAATTGCTTCTTTCTTCATCACCCCAATTCTTCTTTCTACTTCTTCTCCATCTTTTATTACAACCATTGTTGGAATCGACATAATTCCATATTCCATAGCAAGTTCTTCTTCTTCATCCACATCAATTTGTACTACTTTAACTTTCTCGGTCTCTTCTGCAATTTCTTTTATGATTGGTGATAAAATTTTACATGGGCCACACCAATCCGCATAAAAGTCAATTAATACTGTTTTCTCACTTTCTAATACTTCCTTTTTAAAAGTTTGTCCTGTTACTTTTTTTATATTTCCTTCTACTACATCTTCTTTCGTTGTGGTATTTTCCATTACTTCATTTGGCATTAATGAAACAGAAACACTATTTTCTGGCGCTACTTCTTGTATAATATTACTATTTAGTACATTTGCTTCAGATAAATTTCTTTTTTGTGACTGTTTATTTAACAACCAATTTGCAAAAATTAAAATTCCAATAAATACGATAACTATAATAAGAATTCCAATCTGTTTTTTCATGCCTACCCTCCTTTAAAAAAAAATCATATATATCCCCATCAAAATTAAAATCAATCCTGAAATTTTTTTAATTTTATCATAATTTCTTTTTATTACATTAAACATCTCTTTTAATTTTTCTAACAAAACTGCAGATATGATAAATGGTATTCCAAGTCCAATCGAATATACTAGCATTAATAAAATTCCTTTTATTATATCCTGTTCTTTTGCAATTAATAATAATGCCGAACTTAAAAAGGTCCCAATACATGGTGTCCAACTGATCGAAAAAACACTTCCAAATAAAATTGATTTTAGAAAAGTAAGGTCTTTCGTATCTGCTTGTTTCATTTTTATTTTATTTAGAAATTTAAGATCTATTATTTCCATATAATTTAATCCTAATAAAATTACAATTACGCCAAAGAATATTTTGATATATTTTATATAAGAACTTATTAAACTTCCTAGTTGAGATGCAAAAATAGAAAGAACTAAAAAAACAATTGTAAATCCTAATACAAATCCACTTGCATTTAAAACTGCTTTTTTTACATTCTTATTATCTTTTCCTATAAAATAAGAAATATAAATTGGTAGCATTGGTAATAAACATGGTGATATAAAACTTGCAATTCCTTCTAAAAAAGTAAAAATAAATTCCATTCTTTCATCCTTTCATCTTCTCTCTTATCTTCTCACACAAATAAAAAAATATTCTTTCTTATTTGTTTTGTAGTATATCATATGTACTTCATTTTTCCAATTTATATTTAAATTTTTAGCTTTAAAAAATAATAAATTATATCTGGACAATTTCGAAAATATATGCTACTATATAGTGGTATATGCCACTGTGGCGGAATTGGCAGACGCACCAGACTCAAAATCTGGCGGGAAACCATGTGGGTTCGAGTCCCACCAGTGGTACCAATGAAAAAAAAACTCTTTAGGAAATTTCCTAAGGAGTTTTTTTATTGATTCAGAAAAATCTGACGATTTTTCTGGGGAAATAAGGTTAAGTTACCTATATTCGCGCGATCGCGAAGCAATCTGTGCATGGAGCGAAACCACTTCTAAAACTTTATAAACTTTGTTTAAAACTACTTCCTGTTTCTAGTTTAGAACATCCTAACATTTCCAACACAGTAGCAGAGATATCTGCATACGTTTCTCTAACACCTAAATTTACATTTTTCTTTATTTGCTCCCCATAGACTAAAATCGGAATATATTCTCTATCATGATCTGTACTTGGTGTTGTTGGATCATTTCCATGGTCGGCTGTTATAATTAATAGATCATCTTGATTCATTTCATTCATAAGCTCTGGTAGTTTTGAATCAAAATATTCCAATGCTTTTGCATATCCCTCTACATTATTTCGATGACCATAAAGCATATCAAAATCAACTAAATTTGTAAAAATTAGACCTTCTGAATCTTTTTTTATCTCTTCTATTGTTTTCTGAATCCCATCTTCATTCCCTTCTGTATGAATTGCTCTTGTAATTCCTCTTCCAGAAAATAAATCTTGAATTTTTCCAATTGCAATTACTTCTTTTTTATTTTCTTTTAACACATCTAACATCGTTCTTCCAAACATTTCTGATTCATAATCTTTTCTATGATATGTTCTTGTAAAATTCTCTGCACTGTCTCCAATAAAAGGTCTTGCAATTACCGTTCCTATATTATATTTTGGCTGATTAAGCATTTCTCTTGTTATTTTACAAATACGATATAATTCCTCTACTGAAATAATATCTTCATGTGCAGCAATTTGAAAAACACTATCTGCTGAAGTATAAATAATAGGATATCCTGTTTTCATATGCTCTTCCCCATATTGTTTTAAAAGTTCTGTCCCAGACCCTACGCCATTATATAATGTTCCTTTTACTCCTGTTTTCTTCATAAATTCTTCTATCATTTCTTTTGGAAATCCATTTGGGTATGTTGTAAATGGATCTTTTGTGATATATCCAGCAATTTCCCAATGTCCAACTGGACTATTCTTTCCTGCAGATTGTTCTTTTGCTTTTCCATAACATCCTATTATTTCTCGTTCTTTCTCTGGTATATCAATCCCTTCAATTTGATATAATCCTAACTTTTTCAAGTTTGGAAGTCTCATATGAGTCTTCTCATAGATATGGCATAATGTATTGCTTCCACAATCTCCATATTTATCTGCATCTGGTAATTCTCCTACTCCAAAGCTATCTAGTACTATCATAATTACTCGTTTCATGAGATTCAAATCATCCTTTCTTATTTTTTCTAAAATTCCTCTTTCTCTATTAAATCATATTCTTTTACTTCTATGGTTTCTACTTCATTTTGATATTTTATAAATCGGTTTATTCGAAACATGGTTGTACTCTTTTTTACCCATTCATATTTTGCATTATCTAAAAGTACTAAATCATCTAGTTCCATTCCTTCTGGTAATGTTTTATTATAATTATCAAAATAAATAATATTGGATAAATATACTGCATGTTTCATTTTGTCTAAATTAATTCTTATTATTTTATTCTTTCCCTTTTTTATGTTTTTTAATAAATTTTGTGGGTCGATATGACATAATGAAAAGCCTTCTTCTATAAAATCATTTTCCCAACAATAAACAGACATTGAAATTGGCACTTTACTTTTTTCTAGTGCACTTTCTATTTGATCTATTTCTCGTTTTAACTCTTCTTTATAATCTTTGATTGTAATATTTTTATTAATATCTAAAATTTTGAATTTATTTTTTTCTATTTCACGATGTTTTTTTCCTAATATATGATTTATATGCGTACAGTCTTCAGAAAGTCCCCCAAAAATATCATAATTTTCTTTCGTAAACAAAGCTCTTTCTTCTTGTGCTTCTTTCTTTAGTGTCTCTAAACTTTCCTCCAGAGCTTCTGTTATTACTTTTGGTAATCTTTTATTATTACGATAATTACGATATTGATTTAGAACTTCTAAAAGTTCTGTTGTAAGAAAAATACTATCACATTCTTCTTTCGACAATACTTGTCTTTGTTTTTGATCAATTTTTACTCCTAAATCTTCTAAATCATTTTTATAATCAAACGTCTTTTCTAAATTTATATGATTCGTTTCTTTTTCTTGTCCTGGGTTTAATGCTGCTGCTTCATCTTTACTTGTATACTTCCAAAAATCAAAAATACTTTTATTGTGCTTTTCTATTTCATTAATATAATCTGTAGCATTTTTTATTTTTGTATCCATCATTTTAATTTTATCTTCTAATGCTTTCACATCTAATTTTAAATTCTTTTCTATTTCTAAATTTTCATTGTATTGGTTTGTTAAAGAAACAAGATCTTCAATCGTATAGAATGGTTTTTCTTCTATTTTTTTATCGTCTATTTCTTCTTTCTCCTTTGTTTTTTCTTGTTTCTTTTCTATTATTTTCTCTGATTCTTCTTTTTTCTTTTTCTTTTTATATTTAAAGAAAAACTTGATTTTTCCAAAAAAAGTTTTTTTACATTCTAAATAAGTAGCAATCTCCTTTTCTTTATTTAAGTACTCCATATCTTTTTTCTTGGAAATTGCTTGTTTTTCTTCTAATTTTACTTTTAATTTTTCTATTTCACTTTTTATTTGTTTTAATTTATCATTTTTTTGCTCATATTCTCCCTCTATAAATTGGAATAAATCGTCATAGTCCAATTTTCTTTCTTGAAAATAAAATTCTAATCCACCGCTTTTATCAATTTTAGGAACAAATATATATTCTGATTGTGTTTCTGTTTGTAAAATAAACAATGCCTTTATCAGTTTTAAGAATTTGATTGCTTCTTCTTTTTCTTTTAATTCGATCTTGTAGTAGTTCTTCAACTTTTCGTAAACTTCTGTCTGACCTACAATATGAATACTTAGTTCTCCTGATTTATCATATACTTCATAAACAAGTGGCCAATCTTTTGTAAAAAGCCATAAATAGTTTTCTATATCTGCAAGCTCCGATCTTTTTAAATAACTTCCTGAATAATCAAGGTGACAAATTGGCACAAATATTTGGTAAGATTTTTTTTTCTTTTCGCATTCTATTTGTTTTTTCAATAAATAGAAAAAACACGCATATTCGGAATCCACCATAGGTACTAACATAAAATATTGTTTTGATACTTCAGAATAGAAAATTTGCCATAAATAATTTTCATGATATTTTACTTCAAATGGTATTTTTTTATTTAATTCTTCTTGTTCCTTTTCAATCTTTTCAATTTCTTCTATTTTCACAGTATGAAGCATCTTTAAAAACAAACTATATTTTACCATATTCTCTTCTTTTTCTAAATCTAAATAAGAATATAGAGGTTCTGCTTTTTCATATTTTTCTGCTAACATATCCATGCGATTGGCTCTTGTTAGTAATATTTGAATTTCTCTTACATCAACATATTTATATATTTTATATTGGTTTTCATCATATCCTCTTGCTGGTCTATATTCGATTGGCTCATATTCTTTTAAAAAATTTGGTTTTTTCTTTAAGTCTAAACCAATGTATTTTAATTTTTCTTCTATTTTTTCATCTTTTTCCGTTGTATGATTAGGCATTTTTTTCCTCCTATTCTCTTACTTTTGCTAGTATATCACAAATCATAAAAATTGAACATCTTATCAAAAGAAAAAAAGAGCAAAATTGCTCTTTTTTTCATCTTATCTAAGTTTTTTCTCGATTTCTTCCTTTGCTTTTGCGATAAATTCTTCTACTTTAACTTGTCCAATATCTCCTTCTTTTCTCGATCTAACAGCAACTGCATCCTCTGTCATTTCTTTTTCTCCAACGACTAACATATATGGTATTTTTTGAAGTTGTGCTTCACGAATTTTATATCCTATTTTTTCATTTCTCTCATCGATTTCTACACGAATTCCTTCTTTCTCCATTTTTGCTTTTACTTGTTTTGCATATTCAACTTGACTGTCTGAAATAGGAAGTATCTTTACTTGTACTGGTGCAAGCCATAATGGAAATGCTCCTGCAAAATGCTCAATTAAAATTCCGATAAATCTTTCAATACTTCCGAAGATTACACGATGAAGCATAACTGGTCTATGTTTTTCTCCATCTTCTCCAATATAGCTTAAATCAAATCTTTCTGGCATTTGGAAATCTAATTGAATTGTTCCGCACTGCCATTCACGTCCAATGGAATCTTTTACATGGAAGTCAATCTTTGGTCCATAAAATGCACCATCTCCTTCATTTATTGAATAATCTAATTCTAAATTCGTTAATACTTTTTTAAGTGCATTTTCTGCCATTTCCCATTGTTCGTCTGATCCCATAGAGTCTTCTGGTCTTGTTGATAATTCGATTGTATAATCAAATCCAAATAAATGATATACTTCATCTACTAATTTGATAACACCTTCTATTTCACTTTCAATTTGACTTGGAAGGCAGAATATATGAGCATCATCTTGAGTAAAACATCTTACACGGAATAGTCCATTTAATTGCCCAGATTTTTCATGTCTATGAACCAAACCAAGTTCTCCCATTCGGATTGGTAATTCCTTATACGAATGCATTGCATCTTTATATACAATCATTCCTCCTGGACAGTTCATTGGCTTAATTCCATAGTCCACATCATCTATTTTAGTTGTATACATATTTTCTTTATAATGATCCCAGTGTCCTGATCTATGCCATAATTCCTCATTTAAGATAATTGGTGTTTTTACTTCTTGATATCCATGATAAGTATGAATTTTTCTCCAAAAATCTTCCAATACATTACGTACAATCATTCCTTTTGGCAAGAAGAAAGGAAATCCTGGACCTTCTGGTGCAATCATAAATAATTCTAGTTCTTTTCCTAACTTTTTATGATCTCTTTTTTTCGCTTCTTCTAACATGTTTAAATATTCTTCTAATTGGCTTGCTTTTGGATAAGAAATTCCATAAATTCTTTGAAGCATTTTGTTTTTCTCATTTCCTCTCCAATAAGCTCCAGAAGTAGAAAGTAATTTTATTGCTTTTACTTTTCCTGTACTCATCAAATGTGGTCCAGCACATAAATCTACAAACTCACCTTGTTCATAAAAAGAAATCTCTTCTCCTTCTGGTAGTTCTTTAATTAATTCTACTTTATAGCTTTCTTTTAATTCTTCCATTTTCTTAATTGCTTCTTCTCTAGAAAGTACAAAACGCTTAATTGGTAAGTCTTCTTTTATAATTTTTTTCATTTCTGCTTCTATTTTTTCAAAATCGTCTTCTGAAAAATTGTTTTCCGTATCAAAATCATAATAAAAACCATGATCAATTGCAGGGCCTATTGTTAATTTTACCTCAGGATACAAACGTTTAATTGCTTGTGCCATAATATGAGAAGTAGTATGCCAATATGCTTTTTTTCCTTCCAAATGATCAAATGTTAATATTTCTAATTTACAATCTTTCACTAATTCATATCTTAAATCTTGTACTTCTTCATTTACTAAACCAGCCATTGCTATTCTTGCTAGTCCTTCACTTATTTTCTTTGCTACATCTAAAATAGAAATTCCTTTTTCTACTTCCATAATAGAACCATCTTTCAAACTAATTTTTATCATAATTATCTTCCTTTCTTTTTATTTTTGAAAATCAGATCTATTCTGATCTTTCTCCATTTCAAATCCCAATATTTTCTTTATTCCAACTCCATAAATGGAGTTTCTAGTTCGCTCTGCAATCCTTATCTTATCGATTTTCGTTAGTTGTTTTTCTTTATCTACCTCTTCTCCTTTTGATAAATCTAAATTCTCAAAAGAATTCGAGTTTCTTATGTCAAAAAGTTTTCTTCCTATGCTAGAATCTTGTACTTCCACGATACAAGGGTTTTCTTCACTTCTTCGATACTCCGTCTCTTCTGTTCCATGCGTTCCCGTTTCTACTCTCTTCCTTTGTACTTCGATTCCTTCTGCATTATAATAAGATGTTTCCTCTAGTATACTTTTATCTCCTTGTTGTTGCTCCATCCTTCTTCTTATCTTTCGCAATCCTCCCTTCAACTGGTTTTGATATACGATTTGTTCTTTTCGATTAATCTCATTTTCAGAATCACAATATTCTGGAAGTTTGATTCTTACTGCTCCTCTTTCATCTACCTCTAAATAATTTGTACCTTGAATAAGATATTCTACCATATTTCTTAATTTAGCTTCATATAGGATACTTCCTTCATACATAAATACATTTCCCATTTTTTTTGCTAAACCTAATGTTATATCATTTATTTCTGAGCTTCTTGGATTCTCTAGAATTCTTTCATCTACATACTGTCTCTCTAATTCTCTTTGTATGATTGGTGATACGTACGATTTTTCCATATTCTCCTCCTTTACTCTAAATTTTCTAATATAATTGCATTATAAAAATCTATCTAATTTATTCTTTTCTATCTAATAAAACAAAAACACCTCTATGAAGAATATTCTTCATAGAGGTGCTTTTATCTTTACACGGTTCCACTCTAAGTTTCACTCTTAATTGATTATAACGTCATCAACGTCCTAATTTTCATTAGAAGCTCTGAGGTAGTTTTTCAAATAGTTCCATCTAGATTTGCTTACAGCCTATGACAAATCCTCTCTTTTGACAATTTCTATTTTACTTTTCCTCTTCTCTGCCTTTTTACTATTTATTATATATCTTTTATATTATACTTTTTCAACAACTTCTACTGTTTCTTTTTCTCCTACTTCTTGAATCTTAATATCTCTTACGTGATCAATCTTTTCCCAACTTGTATCACGTTTAAATAAACATTTAAAGTTGATTAATAGCCATGATCCTAAGAATAAAGGATAGCATAATAATCCTCTTATCATAGGTTTAATTGGTCTATGATCTAATTTTAATATTAAAATTCCTGTTAAGATTGGGAAAATAAATGTTGGTATTAAATATCTTAAATAGTTCATAATAAGATCTGCTGTTGTCATTCCATTTCCTAAATACATTACTGTATTTAAGACAAGTAAAATTAATGTTATTACAAACATTGGAATACTTCCTAAGATGTATAATAAACCATCTACATTCATTAAAGTTTTGTGTTCTTTTACAGCTAATGCTAAGGATTTTGTATATTTTTCAATACATTGAATATGTCCTACTGACCATCTTGTTCTTTGTTTCCAAGATTGTTTAAATCCTACTGGTTGCTCATCATACACGATTGCATCTGTTGCCCAGCCTAATTTTCTACCTTGAATAATTCTTTTTAATGAAAACTCGATATCTTCTGTTAATGTCTCTGTATCCCATCCATTTGGTTTTATTACATCAAATTTCACCATAAATCCTGTTCCATTTAATAAAGGAGATAATCCTAAATTATATCTTGCTAAATGATAAAAACGATGCATTGTCCAATAGAAGATAGCATAACCTGCTGTTACCCAGCTATCTGTTGGGTTTTTAATATCACGATATCCTTGTACAACATCTTCTCCTTGGCAAAGTTTTTTATTCATTGCTTTTATAAAATTCTTATCTACGATGTTATCAGAATCGAAAATTAATAAAGCATCGTAAGGTGCATCTTCTTCGATTTTTTGTTTTAAAAACCATTGAAGTGCATAACCTTTTGTTTTCTTTGTATTATCGAATCTTTCATATACAATTGCTCCCGCGTCTTTTGCAATTTGAGCTGTATGATCCGTACAATTATCTGCAATTACAAAAATATCATATAAATCTTTTGGGTAATCTTGATTTTTTAAACTTTCTATTAAATTTCCTACTACTGCTTCTTCATTATGTGCAGGTATGATCGCCATAAACCTATGATCTTTTTTAATCTTTAATGGTTTTTCTTTTAGTTTTACTAAAGAACATACACTTACCATAATTTGATATAGCCAAAATATTGTCAGAATCCAAACTAATGCTTGTTGAATTACATATAAATATTCCATTTTCTACCTCTCTAATTTTATCTATCGCTATATATTATTCACTACTTTTTATATTATACTATTATTATGTTTTTTTTGCAACTTTTTAATATGAATTTATTGTAATTTATACTAATTTAAGAAAACCTTAAGATTCCATGTTTCCGTAAGAATTTTTTTCTTTCTTTTTACCTTTTGATAAGCTTCTTCTTATGCTTCTTCCTCTTTCTCGTCTTCAACATCTTTCATACTTAAATTAATACGATCTTGATCATCAATTTCGATTACTTTTACTTTTACTCGATCACCAATTTGAAGAACATCTTCTACTTTATTTACTCTCTCTTTTGAAATTTTTGAAATATGAAGTAATCCTTCTTTTCCTCCACCAATATCAACAAATGCTCCAAAATTCAAGATTCTTACTACAGTTCCTTCGTAAATCTGATTTACCTCTATCTCTCTTGCAATCTCTTCGATCATAGTTAGCGCTTTTTTGGCAGCTTCCATATCGGAAGAATAAATAAATACTTTTCCGTCTTCTTCGATATCAATCTTTACTCCTGTCTCCCCAATGATTTTATTAATCATTTTTCCTCCAGGTCCAATTACATCTTTTATTTTATCTACACTGATTGTTGTATTTACAATTCTTGGTGCATATTTTGAAACTTCTTTTCTTGGTTCACTAATTTGTTTTAACATTATCTCATCTAAAATATAGTCTCTTGCTACTTTTGTTCTTTCAAATGCTTCTTTAATGATGTCATAAGTTAAACCATCTATTTTTATATCTACTTGAATTGCTGTAATTCCGTCTTTCGTTCCACCTACTTTGAAATCCATATCTCCGAAGAAATCTTCAATTCCTTGGATATCAGTAAGCATAATATAATCATCAGAACCATCTGGATCTGTTACAAGTCCAGTTGAAATTCCTGCTACTGGCTTTTTGATTGGAACACCTGCATCCATTAATGCTAATGTACTACCACAAATACTTGCTTGTGATGTAGATCCATTTGAAGAAAGTACTTCTGATACTACTCTAATTGCATATGGAAAATCTTCTACAGATGGAATTACTGGTACAAGTGCTTTTTCTGCTAATGCTCCATGTCCAATTTCTCTTCTTCCCGGTCCTCTTGTAGGTCTTGCTTCTCCTACACTGTATGCTGGAAAATTATAATGGTGCATATAACGTTTACTTTCTTCTTCATCAATTCCATCTAAGGTTTGTTCTTCTGATATCATTCCTAATGTTGCAACAGATAATACTTGTGTTTGACCTCTTGTAAATAAAGCACTTCCATGAACTCTTGGTAATAATCCAACTTCACAAGATAATGGTCTGATTTCATCAATCTTTCTTCCATCTGGTCTTTTATGTTCTTTATAAATCATTTCTCTTACACATTTTTTCTCTAAGTCGTGAATACTTGTTGTAATATGATACATTGCCTTTTCAGTTTCTTCTTCTCCATGTTTTTCAGTATAATAAGCAATAATATCTTCTGTAAGCTTGTCCATATTGGCATCTCTTACTTCTTTTTCTTGTGCCTGCACATCTTGGTACATTCTTTCTTTAAAGTTTTGCTCAATTTCGTTATAGACATCAGGATCTACTGCAAAAGACAAATACTCAAATTTTGGTTTTCCAATTTCTTTTTGAACCATTTCAATAAAGTCACATACCTTTTTAATTTCTGTATGAGCTTGTTTAATTGCTTCTAACATAATATCATTTGGTATTTCGTCTGCTCCCGCTTCTATCATTGCAATTTTTTCTCTTGTTCCTGCAACTGTTAGATTTAATCTGCTTTTATCTCTTTGCTCTGCATTTGGATTGATAATAATTTGGTCATCCACATATCCAACATTAACTGCAGCAGTAGGTCCTCCAAAAGGAATATCCGAAATAGAAAGTGCAGCCGAAGCTCCTATCATTGCACACACTTCTGGTGAATTATCTTGATCTACCGATAAAGCGGTTGCTACTACACATACATCATTTCTAAAATCTTTTGGAAATAAAGGTCTTAATGGTCTATCAATTGCTCTAGAAGTAAGAATTGCTTTTTCACTTGGTTTTCCTTCTCTTTTTTGGAAACTACCTGGTATTTTTCCAACAGCATATAATTTTTCTTCATAATCTACAGAAAGAGGAAAGAAATCGATTCCTTCTCTTGGCTCTTTTGATGCTGTTACATTTACAATAACAGCAGTATCTCCATAACGCACTAAAACACTTCCATTCGCTAATTCTGCCATTTTTCCTGTTTCAAATGTAAGTGTTCTTCCTGCTAATTCCATTGAATAGGTCTTAAACATATTTTTATTCTCCTTTATCTTTATATTACACACCTTTCGTATAACAATAAATTAGATGTAACCTCTATGATATATTAAGCATTTTTTTCTTTTTAATACATCATACAAGCTACTTTCTAATTTTCATATTATACGTTTAAATAATGTAACATAGGACGTTTGATAATTCCAAACGCCCTATATCTTCCTGTTTTATTTTCTTAATCCTAATTTTTCAACGATATCTCTATATCTTTGAACATCTTTTTTTGCTAAGTAATTTAATAAGTTTCTTCTTGAACCTACCATTTTTAAAAGTCCTCTTCTAGAATGATTATCTTTCTTGTGAACTTTTAAATGTTCTGTTAACTCATTAATTCTTTCTGTTAAAAGAGCGATTTGTACTTCTGGTGAACCAGTATCTTTTTCATCTCTTTTATAAGTATTAATTACTTCTTGCTTTCTTTCTTTTGTCATTTTAGCACCTCCTAATTTTTTCTTCCTTAAACTGAGCAAAGCTTAGGTGTGTTTTTTGCTTTTGCTAAGTATAAGGTAATTTTTAACATTCTTATTTTACTATATTATCTAATGAAAATCAAGCTTTCGGATTAAAAAACATTTGATTCTTGACTTTCTCTTGTTTTTTTGTAAAATAATGATAATAATTTAAATAGGAGTTAATTTTCAATGTATTTATCATATTGTATTCAAAATACGGATTCTTATCAAACAATAAAAGAAGTCTTAAAAAGTTATTTTCATATTTCTGATCGACTTTTATTAAAATTAAAAAAACAAAATAAAGTGTTTTTGAATCATTCTCCCTGTCCAATTTATAGACCAGTACATGCAGGAGATATTATCAGTTTTTTATTAGATTTTGAAGAAGATAATTCTAATATCATTCCTTGTCAAATGGATCTTTCCATTATATACGAAGACCCTTTTTATCTTGTGATTGATAAACCTGCAAATCTTGCAACACATCCTTCTATTTCTCATTATTCTAATAGTTTATCCAATGGTATTCGTTTTTATTTTGATCAAATTGGATTAAAAAAGAAAATTCGTATTGTAAACCGCTTGGATAAAAATACTTCTGGTTTAGTTCTATGTGCAAAAAATGAGTATATTCAAGAATGCTTGATTCAACAAATGCAAAAAAATCAAATACAGAAAGAATATCTTGGTATTTTAACCGGATATTTGTATGAAAAGTCAGGAACAATTGATGCTCCTATTGCACGAAAAAGTGGAAGTATTATCGAACGCTGTATTGATCCTAATGGTGAACGTGCAATTACTCATTATACTGTACTTCAAGAATCCGATGGTCTTTCTTTGGTAAAATTCCGACTTGAAACTGGTAGAACTCATCAAATTCGAGTTCATTCTTCTTACATTGGTCATCCAATTTTAGGTGACTCTTTATATGGAACAGAATCCAGTCTCATTTCTAGACAAGCTTTACATAGTTATCATCTAAGTTTTTATCATCCTGTTAATAAGCAGTTTGTAGAATATACTTCTCCTTTACCAAAAGATATGCTCTTTTTGTTTTAACTACAAAAAGATAGTTTTTAAAGTTTTTCCGTTAATAAATAATTATAAGGAAGATTCACTTTAAATTCTATCTTTTTTCGTTCGACATTATATATCATTCATAAGTAAATCGATAAGCCGGGTTCTGTCGTTGAATAGTCATTTATCTAGTATATATGTTACCATATATCTCAAGCCACCAATAAGAGGACGACGAGCAGTCTTAACCCTCAATCTCGGTGTTGCTCCAGATGGGGTTTACATTGACCTAATATGTCACCATATTAGCGGTAAGCTCTTACCTCACCTTTTCACCCTTACCTAAAAATAGGCGGTTGTTTTCTGTTGCACTTTCCTTAAGGTTTCCCTCACTGGACGTTATCCAGCATCTTTGCTCTATGGAGCCCGGACTTTCCTCGTACGCTGCTTTTCAGCCTTGCTATACGCGACTATTTGATTTACTCTTTTTTATTTTAAACGTTTTTAGCTAAAAAGTCAAATTTGAGTTCTCTTCTTATTGTTTTTCTGATCATTTTTTATTTTTTAATATTCTTTTATCTTTTTTATGCTTCTATTAAATTCAATTCTTGTATTAGATTTTTATATTTAATATATAAAAGATCTTTATCCATTTTGGATACCGAGGATTGAAATTCTTTTAATAATACATATGCTTTATTTACATTATAATGATTTTCGTTAGTAATATTATTTACAATTGGCATAAATTTTTCTTCTGCCTTTGTTAAATCATTTTTTATACCGTCCCAATTGTCTTGTTCAATTTTTGCATATGCATTCATAACTTCCGCTTTCGTTTTTAATAAGTCCGTCTTTATTGTATTTTGAATTGTTCCTTCCACATATTTCGGTAAATATTGATATAATTTTGCTAGATAAGTTAATGTATTATTTTTATCTTCACTTTTTGCATAAGCAATTAGCTGATCTAAATCTTGATTAAAATTACTTATTTCATTTTTATCTATATTGGTCTGATACAAATCCATCATAATGGAAGACCAGCTAGAATATAATCTTTCTATCTCGATTTTTGTACTTTCCCAATTAGTATTTTGATCATTTACTAAAACATCTCCTGGCTGTGCGGAATAATGTATAGTAGTATTATTTTTATTTGTTTCATTTTCGCTTGATTGTCCTTCTCCTCCCCCTGAAGACTCTGATGATGTTTTTTTCTGTTTTGCAGAATCCGTAATTTCTTGTGACTTTATTTGATAATTCTGTAAACTAATATGATTCATCTGATTTAGAGAGCTTATTAAATAAGAATCTAAAAATTCAATTTCTTCTTCTATCTTCTCTGCTAATAATTCTTCTTCTGTTTTTTGACTACAACCAGTTAAAAGCATAAATGCCAACAATAAAAAAAAGAAAAATTTCAATATTTGAATTGATTTTTGTTGCATGGTTCCTCCAACTTAAAATTAAAATTTAATTATATTCTTTCCAAAAAATTACCTTTTATTCGATTGCATAGATAAAACAATATCTGAAATACTAATTTTAAAGGAGAAATATTTATGCAAACAAAAGTTAATTTATATAGTATGAAAAAAGGAGAAATTAACCACTTTTTAAATCTATTCTATGAAAAAACTTTTTCATTGGAAGATTCTTTGACATGGGAAAAAGAATATAAAAATCCCATTGAACTTGCTGATATTATTGGAAGTTTTATTGATAATAACGATAAATTTCAAATCAATATGTGGATTAGTCTAGATGAAGGATTATTAATCAATGTGACAGATGATAATGCAGATAGTATCATTCGCTATTTGTATGAAAGATTTCCTTATTAAGCTTCTACTAATATCATATCATTCTTAGTTAACAATACTTATCTGCTAAGCCCCATAAAAAAGAAAGGAATGAAACTTTTTCGTTTCACTCCTGTTTTTATTGCATATCTTATTCTTCTATTATGATAGTAACCGGTCCATCATTTACTAAAGATACTTCCATATGAGCTCCAAATTCTCCTGTTTCTACTTTTATTCCATTCTTTTTACATTCCGAAATAAAATACTCATATAATTCATTTGCTTTTTCTGGCGCAGCTGCTTTTACAAAACTTGGTCGATTTCCTTTTTTAGTATCTGCATATAATGTGAATTGTGATACAATTAATAATTCTCCTCCAATATCTTTTATCGAAAGATTCATTTTCCCATTTTGATCTTCAAATACTCTTAGCCCACAAACTTTTTTTACTAATTTATCTACATTTTCTTTTGCATCTTCGTGCGTTACTCCTAACAATATTAAAAAACCTTTTTCAATTTTTCCTACACTATTTTCTTTTACTTTTACTTCTGCTTGTTTTACTCTTTGTACAACCAGTTTCATAATGCTTCTCCTTTTTTACTTTCTATATTTTTCCGTTTCTATTTATTGCTTTTTAAACGATTTCATCATCTTCCAATTCTATATTTTCTTCTACATCTTTGCTTGTTTTTTCTTTCCCACTTATTTGCGTTTCTTTTCTTTTGCTTTCTTCTACTAATTCTTTATTCTCCTCTATTTTTTTCTCATCTTCTTCTTGTTTTTCCTGATTCTCTCTTATTTCTTCTTCCTTCGTCTGCTTTATTCCACAATTGGGACAAAAATGAGCATCAATATCCATTTCATAAAAACAATGAAAACACTGTTTCCTATCTTTTAAATGTAGAATTTCTGCTCGCGCTTCTTCAATCTCACTTGCTAAAATATCTATTTGAGCACATAATTCTAAAAGCTCTTCTTTTATTTCAATTTTTTCTTCTCGAATATACTTTTCATATACCTTTTTTCCTATTTCTTCGTATAAGTCTGAAATATTTGATTTGTTCATACTCATTGCAATTTTCAATTTTGTTTCTTTTGCCAGTTTACTTGTTTTTTCTGCAGTTACTTTATAAGTTTTGGTTGCTTTTTTTCCAATTTTATCTAGCAATTCCATCTTTCGTTCCTCCTTGCTATTTACTTTTAGTTTTAGTATGAACCATCTTTCTATTTTTATTACAAAATTCTATTTTTATTCGAATTTTTTCTCTCTTGTCATTAAAATATGTACTGCTTCTTGAGGATCTAGACCTTCATATAATATTTGATATACAGCATTTACAATTGGCAATTCCACATTATGAATTTTACACAACTCATATGCAGTTTCGATATTATCCACACTTTCTATTACCATTCCAACTTCTTTTTTCGTTTCTTCTAATGACTTGCCTTGCCCAATTAATTTTCCTGCTTTTCTATTCCTACTATGTTCACTTAAGCATGTTACAATTAAATCTCCAAGTCCACTTAGTCCATAAAAAGTTTCCTTTTCTCCTCCCAATTTCACTCCAAAATCTGCAATTTCTTTTAATCCTCTTGTAATTAGTGCTGCAAACGTATTATCTCCTAGTCCAATTCCTGCTGCTACACCTGCACAAAATGCAATAATATTTTTAAATGCTCCTCCTAATTCCACTCCTTTTACATCATGGGAAGTATATACGCGAAATTCTGGAGACATAAAAACATCTTGTATCATAGAAAGAATTTCAGGATCTTTTGAGGCAATTACCATTAAAGTAGGAATTGCAATCGATACCTCTTCTGCATGACTTGGTCCAGAAAATACACCTATTTTTGTATTTGGCATCTCTTCTTTAAATACTTGATCTAATGTAGATCCCGTTTCTTTTTCAAATCCTTTTGTGCAAATAATAATTGGTTGATTTTTTACATATTTTTTATATTCTTTTACTGTACTCCTAGTAAATTTCGATGGAGTTACATGTAAAATAAAATCTGATCCTTCAATCACATCTTCGTATTTTGTACTGCATATAATATTTTCTGGCAGTGTTACTTTTGGTAAGAATTTACACTTTTTTTCATGATTAATTAAATTTGCCTCTTCTTCTGAAAAAGACCAAATTTTTATTTTGTTTCCTAATTTAGCTAAATGAATTGCTAAAGCAACTCCCCAACTTCCACTTCCTATAATTGCAACTTTTTTCATCTTTTGATTCCTCCTATTTTTCTTCTACTTTTATTTTACTGTATTTGTTATAAAATAATTTACTTTTGTTTTAAGATAAATATTTTTTTACAAATAATTATTTTAATAAAATTAATCATAATGAAAAATTTAAAACATGTCAACTTTACTGATGCTTATACATAAGAAAAGTAGCTTCGCCACATGTACAGATTGCTTCGCAATCGCACAGACTAATGTAACTTAACCTTGTTACTCCAGAAATTTCTGACGAAATTTCCTACGTAATAAAAAAAATACGAAAGTATCGCTTTTACTTTCGCATTTTTTATCTTTTTACATATTTACTAAAATTATTTTTTAAAACTTAATTTATTTTCCGTTCCGTTTAAAATTCTTTTGATATTTGCTCTATGATTAAATGCTACAATAATTGCTAATATTACACTATATATAAAATAATTTCCCTCTACAATATAATGAGAAGTAATAAATAAAGTTAAAACAGGATATAATATGGCAGCTGCAATAGATCCCATTGATACCACTCTTGTTAATGCCATTAATACTAGTGCAAACACTAAACAAATTAGACCAATTTGCCAATTTGTCATTAACAATACTCCAAGTGATGTTGCAACACCTTTTCCTCCTCTAAACTCAAAGAAAATTGGGAAGGTATGTCCAATAACTACAGCAATTCCTGCGATTTGTACCAATAAAGATGCTTGTACATCTGCTACCATCTTTCCAATAATTAAAGCAATTCCAATTGCTACTATTCCTTTTAAAATATCACAAATTAGTGTAATAATTGCTGCTTTTTTTCCTACAGATCTTAACATATTTGTGCTTCCAGCATTTCCACTACCTTTTTCTCTTACATCAAAACCTGCAAATTTTCTACTAAATATAACTGAAAAATTAATACTTCCTATTGCATATGCAATAATTGCCATTAAAATATATGCTACCATAACCTTTTCTCCTTTCTTTATTTGGTTTCTATTTTATCTCCTTTTTCTCTTACAATCACTCGAATTGGTGTACCTTGTAAACCAAATTCTTTTCGGATTTGATTTACTAAATATCTTTCATATGAAAAATGAAATAATTCTTTACTATTTACAAAAATAACAAATGTCGGTGGTTTTGTTGAAGCTTGTGTAATATATAATATTTTAAGTCTTCTTCCTTTATCGGTTGGTGGCTGTACTAATGCAATGGCCTCATTTATTACTTCATTTAACATCGCAGTAGAAATTCTCATTGCATTTTGATTTGCTACCATATTTATCATTTCAAATAATTTATTTACTCTTTGACCTGTTTTTGCCGAAATAAATAGAATTGGTGCATAGCTTAAATAAGCTAATTTTTCATAAACATCTTTTGTGTAAGCTTCTAATGTTCCTGTCCCTTTCTCATAAGCATCCCATTTATTAACAACAATAATAATTCCTTTACCAGCTTCATGAGCTTCCCCTGCTATTTTTGCATCTTGCTCTGTTACCCCTTCTGTAGCGTCAATTAAAATTAAACATACATCTGCTCGTTCAATCGCTAAGTTCGTACGAATTATACTATATTTTTCAATTTTTTCATTTACTTTACTTTTTCTTCTTACTCCAGCAGTATCAATTAGTACATATTTTCCATATTCGTTTTCGAACTCTGTATCAATTGCATCCCTTGTTGTTCCTGCAATATTACTTACAATAACTCTATTTTCTCCTAAAATTCGATTAATTAAAGAAGACTTTCCAACATTTGGTTTTCCTATTACAGCAACCTTTATCATTTCTCCATCATCTTCTTGTTCTTCTTGCTTTGGAAAACATTCGTAAATAGCATCTAATACATCTCCAATTCCTTTTGCATTGGCTGCAGAAATTGCATATGGTTCTCCTAATCCTAAATTATAAAATTCATAAATGTTAGCATCTACCGTTCCGTATTGATCTGCCTTATTACAAACTAGTACTACTGGCTTTTTGGATTTTTTTAACATGATACTTATTTCTTGATCTGCTGCTGTTACTCCTTGCTTGATATCTGTTAAAAAAATAATCACATCTGCCATTTCAATTGCTAAGTTTGCTTGTGTCCTCATTTGGGATAAAATAACATCATCCGATTCCGGTTCAATACCTCCAGTATCTATTACTGTAAAATCTCTTCCTCTCCAGTTAGATTCTGCATAAATTCGATCCCTTGTTACCCCTGGTGTATCTTCTACAATTGAAATTCTCTGACCTACTATATAATTAAAAAATGTTGACTTTCCAACATTTGGTTTTCCTATAATGGCTACCACTGGTTTTGCCAAATTTCTCACCTCACTACGTAGTTATTTTATAACATTTACCTATATTAGTCAATTTTTTTCACTATTTTTCAAAACACAAAAAAAATCAATATGAAATGATCTCCATATTGACTCTTTTCTTCTCATATTAGTTTGCTTTTTTAGCATTATCTTTAACTACTACTTCTTTTCCATTATAATATCCACAATTTGGGCAAACCTTATGTGGCATTACTGGTTCATGACAATGTGAACAAGTAGCAAAATTTGGTGTTTCTAATTTCCAAGTAGATCTTTTTGTATGAGTTCTTTGTTTTGACCATCTTCTTTTTGGTTGTGCCATTTCATTCCCTCCTTCGCGCTTAAGATATCTATATATCTATTCATATTTTTACGTTAGTTTAGTCACTATGAAATTATACTAGTATTTTCTATTTTTGTCAATAGTTTCTTTATTGTATTTTTATA
>DVNH01000045.1 GCA_018714565.1 Candidatus Merdicola faecigallinarum
CTCGTTTACAATTTCTAATATTTTAAAATGTAAATCATTAATATGTCCCAAATTAATCTTATGTATAATCTGATTCATAGAAACATATCCATCTTTACCATCAAATGTTTTTATTTCTCCTTCTCTTATTGCAAATGGTGATACTTCTGCTTTAATTTCGCTATCTTCTACCATTTCTTCTCCTCCTTTTTTTCTTACTACCATTATATTAAAATTTTACTTGCTGTCAAGCCTATATAAGAGATTCCTCTATTTTATTTAACAAATAATCAATTTTACTTTTTTCTTTTCTGGAACAATTTTTTTAATATAAACTTCCACTTCTTCTCCGTACTGCATATTCTCTTTATATTCTGCCATTCCTACTAAATTTGGCTTTAACTCGATAAAGATTCCATTTTTGTTTTTCTCTATATCTCTTACTATACCATTTACTCTTGTTCCTTCTTGAAATTGTTTTGCATTCTCTTCCCAAGTTCCCAGCAATTCCTTATAGCTAAACATTAGCTTGTTATTAATACGATCAATCTCTTTTACTTTCACTTTAATTTCTTGACCAATTTCAAATCTTTCATATGGACTTTTTATTCTTGCTACCGAAATATCTTCAATATGTAATAAGCCAACTGCTCCTCCTTTCATTTCGATAAAAGCTCCATATGGTTGAATACTTTTTACTTTCCCATCTACAATCATGTTTTCCTGTAGATTTGGATCTATTGGTATTATCTTTTTACATTTCATTTGTACTTTCTCCTTTTTTCTTATGTATCTATCTTATTATATCCTTATTCCTTTTATATCGCAATTCATTTTGTTGCTTTTTTTAAAGATTGCACTTCTTTTTCTGTTAAATAACGATATTCTCCTATTTTTAATGGTTTTACCTCAATATTTCCAATTTTGCTTCGATGCAATGCAATTACTGTTTTTTGAATTGCCTCACACATTTTTCTAACCTGTCTATTCTTTCCTTCGTGTATTACAATAGAAATTCTAGAAATTTTCTTTTCTTTATCTATTTTCAGTATTTTAACCTCTGCTGGTTTTGTTATATAGCCACCAATATCAACACCTTCTTGTAATTTTTTTACATCATCTTCTTGTACACATCCTTTTAATGTTACTTGATACGTTTTTGTAACCTCGTGACTTGGATGTGTAATATAATGAATAAATTCCCCATCATTACTTAAAATAAGAGCTCCAGATGTATACATATCCAGTCTTCCTACTGGTACTAATCTTTCTCCTACTCCTTTTATTAAATCTATTACTGTATCTCTTTTAAATTGATCTGAAACTGTAGTTACATATCCTATTGGTTTATTTAATAAAATATATATTTTTTTCTTTTCTCTATTTTTTATCCACTTCCCATTCCATTCTACTTTATCTTTTTGTGGATCTATCTTTTGGCCCAGCTCTGTTACAATAATTCCGGTTTACTTTTACTTTTCCTGCTAGAATATCTTGCTCGCATTTTCTTCTAGATGCCACACCGATTATTTGCTAAATATTTTTGTATTCTTATTACGTTATCTTCCATTTTTTCTCCTTGTTATCATTTATATTTCACTGCGGTTTTTCATTTATAACTTTAAATTTTCACTTTATTTTGCTATTTTTTTCCTTGTATGGATATTTTTCATCTGTATCATCTTTGACATTTTTGCATATGATATGATTAAAGATATTTATTTCGATTTTATCCTTCTTTTTATGCTGTTTTTAATGGTGTAAAAAGTTTATATAGATTATCCGGTACTCTATGTGCCGGATTTGATTTTTTAGTCATTTTTATTTTACTTACTTTTAGTCTGAAGAATTAACCATATCTCTACAAAAACTTCTTTCTATCCTCTTAATTCTTTTAAAATATCGTTAAAATATTTAGGAATTGGTGCTTCTATTTTCATTCTTTTCCCTGTGATAGGATGTGAAAACTCTAAACTTTTTGCATGCAACATTTGTCCCTTCACACCAAAAGGATTTTTTCCATTTGAATACACTTCATCTCCTACAATTGGATATCCAATATAAGATAAATGAACTCTAATTTGGTGTGTTCTACCTGTTTCTATTTTTACCTCTACTAAAGTATAATTTTGAAATCTTTCTATTACTTTAAAATGAGTAATTGCATTTTTCCCATCTTTATCTACTGCCATTTTCTTTCTATCTTTTTTGCTTCTTGCAATTGGCATATCAATTGTTGCTTCATCATCTTTAAGATTTCCTCGAACCAAAGCATAATATATTTTTTTTACTTCTCTATTTTTAATTTGATTACTCAATTCAATATGTGCTTTATCGTTTTTTGCAACTAATAATACACCAGAAGTATCTTTATCTAGTCTATGTACAATTCCCGGTCTTATCTCTCCTCCAATTCCGGATAAACTATCTTTACATCTTGCCATTAGCGCATTTACTAAAGTTCCTTCTAAATTTCCATTTGCAGGATGAACTACCATTCCTTTTGCCTTATTTACAACAATAATATCTTGATCTTCATAAAGTACATCCAAAGGAATATCCTGTGGCTTGATTTCCACCTCTTTTAGCTCTATTTCTTGAACTTCAATTTCATCCCCAATTTTTACTTTATAAGAAGCTTTTTCTTTTTTTCCATTTACTAATATTTTTTCTTCTTCAATTAATTTTTGTATCATCATTCTTGATAAATCAGAATTTAATTCACTAATTGCCTTATCTAATCTAATATGATTTTGTATTTCTTCTATCTTATATTTTTTCAATTTTTTCTCCTCTTTTTTTACTTGCATGATAAGTATATGCTGCAAAACAAGCAGCTAACATAATCCAACCAATTACAATATAGCAATCTGCTATATTAAACACTGGAAATTTTATTACTTGTGAAAAATCGATAAAATCCACTACATAACCTCTTACAATTCTATCGATTAAATTCCCTACTCCACCAGCAATAATAAGACACAATGCAAAATACGTTTTTTTATCAATTTGTTCTTGTTGTACCATCATAAAACGAATTATAATACCTAATACTATAATATTAGTAATAATAAACGTTAAGGTACTATTTTGTCCTACTCCAAAAGCACCTCCTGTATTTTGTACTTTTGTAAATTTTAATACATTTGGTATTACTTGCATATCTTGATAAAATACAATTTTTGTAACTTGATCGATTACAATTAAGAAAAGAATGATTCCTATTATTATTATTAATTTCTTTTTTTTATTTTTCTCCATTCGATTCCTCTACTTTCTGAGTCTCTGATAATCTCTCATAAAAAACAAAATGATCATCGGAATATAGTTTTTTATAATTTTCATCTCTTGATAAAAACATATTTAATTTTGCATTCTTATAAACAATTACATGAGTAATTTTGTATTCTTCAAATTTATTTTCATAATACGTACTAATATTCGAAATATTAATAAAATCTGTAAAAATGTCCACTCCTGGATTAAATTCTGGAGTATATAAATCTGCTCTTGAATCAATAAATACTGGAATGTCTCGATATAACATGTAACTTCCATAATTATACTCATTATAAATTCTCATATTTTGCAGATCAACATTCTCTAAAATAAAATCACATGCAGCTACTGGATAAGTACTCTCATCAATAAAGGTATCTTTTGCTTCTATTCTTGGCTTTACTAACTTCGTTCCCAGTAGTAAAATAAGACTTACACTCAAAATGCTACCAATACATGAAGTCATAAATTTTGCTATTTGTTTCATTTCTTCTTGTCCACGATATTCATCTAAAAATATATTAATCAATCGATTTACTACAAAAACTCCTATTAGTAAAAACATAGACACTTGTCTTCGAGACATTAATGCTAATATAATTAGTCCTCCTAAGAAAAATAAATCTCTTAATTTTACTTTTATATTAAGTAGCATGATCATTGCAATAATTGCCCCTATGATACATAAAATATCCTTTTTCTCGAATAAGACTAATGGCAAATGTTCATTAATATAACTTGTTGAATCTCCTTGCATTGTATCTACTAAATATGTATATGGTGTTGTTCCTAATGGTGTACATAAACCTGTAAAGAAACATATTAATAAAATTAACACTAAATATTTAATATTTTTATTTCTTTCTATTTTAATTTTATATGGGTTCGCTCTATTTTCTTCACGTTTTATCTTTATTCTTTCAATCTTCTTTTTTATTTCTATTATTTCTTCTTCATGTTGTTCTCGTTTACTCTTCTTACCTATATGAATACAAATTCGATTCCATAAAATCTTTAATCGCAAAATAATATCTGCATCTACCACAGCACATACAATATACTCTGCAATATAAGGAATATATAAAACAAAATAGAAAGGCCATACTGCTAAATGAATGTTAGCAATTATAATCGGAATAATAATAAGTGGTATCGCATATTTTAGCTTGCGCTTCTCCAAAAATTTTTCTATTAAATAAATAGTTAGTACAAAAAGAATAAAAGTTACTAATTGTGCCCTTGCTGTAATATATGCTTTCATAAAATACATAACTCCAACAGTTAGCAATAAAGAAATAAAATGATTTTTGCTTAATTTTACATTCGTTACATAAATACTAATTGCCAATATACATGCTAAAATCATTGTAGTTATATATATACCTGTCCATCCACCTAATTGATATATATAATAATTAATAACATCGTATAACCAATGTGGATATGTATAATCTAGATCAGAATGCCAAGAAAATGGATCTTTTCCATCAATTTCTCCAGTATTTACAATATGTTCACCTATTTTTACAGTATAGAATGTATCATTTTGAAAAGTGATTGGAGTAAGTGAAACTCCTAAAATAATAAGAATAAGAATCGCTAATACATTAAATTTTGTGCTTGTTTTTTTGTCCATTTTCCGTCTCCTTTTTTCTCCTTTTTTGCGATTTTATTATATCAAAAAAAGATTAAAAAGCATAGACTTTTTAATCTCTTTTTTCTATTATCATTTACTCTTTTTTTACATTGCTTCTTCGTTTTTTACAACTTCTTCTTTTTTCTCTTCTTCTTCCTCAATAATCTCTAGACTACCGATAGATACTTCATATGCTACTCTAGTTTCTACTGTTCCATCTTCAAATTTCTTTTCATAACTTCTAGATTGTACTCTACCTGTAATTTTTACTTTCGTTCCTACTTCAATGTTTTGGCAAAATCTAGCATTACGTCCCCATGCAATTGCTGGAATATAATCAGATTTGTTATAAGCACGATTAACTGCTAATAAAATATCTGATATTTCTCTTCCAAATGGAGTTTGACGATAAATTGGCTTTTTGCAAATATATCCAATTAATGTAACTTCGTTTGAAATCTTTTCTTTTCCTTCTTCATTCTCTACTACTTCTTCATCTTCAAATTTAATATCTTTTGCAAATACAGTTAAAATCAAACGATTCTTTTCATTCTCATAGCTATTGTAAGATCTAAATTGTCCTTCAATTAATACTTTTTTTCCGATGGTAAGTTCTTCACTTGTAATTAATCTTTCTGAAATTGTAATTGGTATTATATCTGCATTTCCACTTAAACGTGGTACTTCTAAGTCAAATATATAGAATGTTTCTCCATATATTTCATGACTAAATCTCTTATCACTTGTAATTTTTCCCACTAATACCAAATGGTTATTATCTGAATAATTCGTAATCAATTTCTTTTCCTCCTATATTCTTTTCTTTATCTATTGTTTTTCTCTAACAGTTATTTTTTTCGCTTTCAAATTCACCGTATGTACTTATTATACTACCTTTTTTTGGTTTTGTCTACATAAAAAGTTAATTTTTGCTATTTTTGTCTTTTTTGAACACCATTTACGTCAATTATACTATTGTCCGGATAAATTAAATCCGATACTTTTACGATCTGATATCCTTTTTCTTGAATCTTCGTTAATAGCATTTCTAGTGAGTCTGATGTATGTTTCGTTCCATTATGACTTAATATAATGTCTCCCGGTTTTATTTTACTATCCAGCCTGTTCCACATCTGATCTCCTGTTAATCCAGAATAGTCTAATGTATCTAAAGACCATTGTATTGTCTTATAATTTAAACTTTCTGCTGCGGAAATTACCGTGTCATTATATTCTCCATATGGTCCTCGATATAAACTAGGTTTTATTCCCGTAATCTCTTCAATCTTTTTACTACACTCTTCTATTTCTTGTTTATTTTTTTCTAGATTTAATTCATTCACATGTGGATGAGAATCAGAATGATTTGCAATCTCGTGTCCGTTTTCCTGAATCTTCTTTACTGCTTCTGGATATTTATCCACCCAATCTCCCACTAAAAAAAATGTAATCTTTATATTGCATTTCTTTAATGTTTCCAAAATAGACTCTATATCATCTGCATTCCATGCACAGTTCATTGTAAAAGCAACTTTTTTCTCTTCTGTTTCTACCGCATATATTGGTAATTTTCTTGATGGATTACTACTTGTTTGTACTGTTTCTTCAAATGGTTTACTTGTTGCTACTAAAAATAAAACAATTACAGTAAAAACAGCAATTGCATATGAATATATTTTTGCTTTATGAAAAACTAAAAACATATAAATATCCTCCAAATTCATACTAGTTAATTGTATGCATATTATTGGAGGATATTACCTTTTTTCTAAAGATCTATTTTTTGAATTTTTATTTCTTTATGAAATAACTGCTTTGCTACATTTAAGAAATTTGATTCCGTATCCGTTAAATAGATTTCTTCTGTTCCTATTCCTTCGTTTTTTAAATCGTTTTCTTTCAAATATTGTTCTAAAGATTTTGCAATTTCTTTTCCTGTATTAATAATTTTAATTGTGTCTCCCAACTCTTTTCTTAATAATTTCTCAAATAAAGGATAGTGAGTACAACCTAAAATAAGTGCATCTAAATTTTCTTCCTTCCAGTCTTTCATATATTCTTTAATTGCACTTTTTGCAACTTCATTATCTATCCAACCCTCTTCTGCCATTGGAGCTAATAATGGTGTTTCTTTTGATAAAATTGCAATGGAAGGATTTTTCTTGCAAATTGTAGTTTCCCACACCTTACTTCTTATTGTTCCTCTCGTTGCAATAACTCCTACTTTCTTTACTTTTTCATTCATTTGATTTTCCACTGTTGGTTCTATAATTCCGATAATTGGAATGTTATAAATTTGTTTTAGCTCTTCTAATGCTTGACTTGTGGCTGTTCCACAAGCGATTACAATTAACTTTACCTTTTTTGAAATTAAGGTATCCACTATTCTTTTTGAAATTTGAATAATTGTTTCTTTCGATTTGCTCCCATAAGGAAATCTTTTTGTGTCTCCTATATATATATAATTTTCATTTGGTAACTTCTTTCTTAATTCTGTAAGTACCGTTAATCCTCCTACTCCAGAATCAAATATTCCTATTGGTCTTGTATCCACCTTTCTTCCTCCCTTTCTATCCTTCTATTATATAGCATCATTTTATGTTTTTCTACTAATTTTATAACATTTCTTTTCGTTTTACATATGATATATTAAGCGAAAGCTTAAAGAAAGGATGAATTATTATGGAATATGATAAAAATGTATGTCCTATTGTTGACATTGATGGAGCTATTGAATGTGGCAAACAATTCGACTTAGACATTGTTTTACCAGAAGACAATCGTAATGTTATCTATGGTATCATTAGAGATTGTTACAAAGATCCTGTTTGTGATGCTGTTGTAAAACTAATTGAGGTTGTTTGTGATCATGGAAAAGAAGAAAGAAAACCAGTTTCTCATACTTTTACAGATGAAAATGGAGAATTCGTCTTTGGTCCTCTTTGTCACAATAGAGTATATGAAATTCAAATATGGGTAAATCGTGTAAAACATGTAAAAATTTGTGCAAAATGTGAACATGATGGTTGCTGCTTAAAAGGTGAGGATTTAGATTGTTGTGATTGCTATACTTGCAAAAAAGATTATCCTTGTGACCGAGAAACTTGTGAAGAAAAATAATCGTAAAACTTTCTAAATTATATACACTATAAGAGCAATAAAAAATGGGAATGTTTAAATCATTCCCATTTTTTTCATAAATTGTTTTCCTTTTTTCATCATTTTTTTCTTGTTCATATTTTGTAATTCATCTTTATACATCATCATGATTCCAGCGGATACTAACCCTCCAATAACAATTCCTTTCATAAATTTCATATATCAATTCCTCCTATCTTTTATTTCTTTATTATCTATATTGTCTCTTTTTTTTGCATAAATATACATTTTTACATAGGAATATATTTCATGAATTGCAATGATCGCTAAAAAAACACCAAAACATTTTCTTAAAAGATTGGAATCAATTTGCTTTGAAAGATAGGATCCTAAAAGCGCTCCAATACTTCCTATCCCCCCTATTAATAATGCAATTTTAAAATCAATCATTTTCTGTTTTATATTAATATAAATGGCTGCAATTGAAGTTGGAATAAAAAAAATTAGATTGCTAGCTTGTGCAACATGTTGATCCATACCATAAAATAAACTTAATATTAAAATTAATATGGTTCCTCCTCCCATACCAATTCCAGATACCATTCCAGCAATAATTCCTGTTACAATTTCTAGCATTTTTTCACCTGCTTTTAAAAGAATATCATTTTTACAGAAGAATAAATTAAAAAAAGAATAAAAATTATTTTTAATATTTTGTCCGGTAATTTTTTCAGTAATTTAGCACCTATTATTCCCCCAATGATTCCTCCTGCTGCACAATACAATGCAACACTCCAATTAATATAATCCGACTTCATATAAAAAATACTACTTACAATTACCATTGGTAAAATTGCCATAATAGATGTTGCTCTTGCTTTTTGCTCTCCCATATTTAGCAAATATACAAATGCCGGCACTAAAATCATCCCTCCACCGGATGCGAAAAATCCACTTATTACTCCTGCCATAATTCCAATTATTATTTGTTTTTTCATGATATTTATATTTTTTGTTTTTTTTCGCATTTTATACCTAGTTAAAATGATAGTAGCTACCTTTTTTCTATTTTTCTTTTTCGCTCTTTTACTAAAAAAAAGTATACCCTTTGATTCTTTTTGCTTTTCTTAATCCATGCATATAACATTCTTGAAACATTTTTTCTGATAATTCTGTTAATAAACGATCGCACTTTAGCATTTGTACAATAATGCTTTCTTGTAATTCTTGATCTTTTATCTGACTTGCTTTATCAAAAAACTTAGCAATTTCTAATACGTATTCTTCATTTTTAAACTTCCATTTTTCTTTTTCTATCTCATAAAATTTATTAACACTATACTTCATAAAAACCTCCACATTCATCAAGATTTTTATTTTATATCATAATTCTACATATTGTTTCAATATTTTTCTTCATTCTACCTAAAATCCTATATCAAAAATAGATTTATCATTTAGTATGACCTTTTATCTTCGATTCTATAATAAAAGTATAGTTTTCATCTAAT
>DVNH01000046.1 GCA_018714565.1 Candidatus Merdicola faecigallinarum
GTAATTAGCTTATTTAGGTTGTGCAAAAATGTCAATTTTGATCATTTTTTAAGCATCTTATTTAAGCCCATTAAAAAAGCTGGTGCAAAACACTTTTCAAATGTTTCACCCCAACTATTGACTTTGAACCTGAACCACTTATTCAAATTGGAGGCGCCACCCGGATTCGAACCGGGGATCAGAGTTTTGCAGACTCGTGCCTTACCACTTGGCTATGGCGCCATTAATATAATATATGCAAGAAAAAAATAAAAATGCAATATTATTAAAAATTTGGAGCGGGAAACGGGGCTCAAACCCGCGACCTCCGCCTTGGCAAGGCGGCGCTCTATCAACTGAGCTATTCCCGCAAATCAAAAGCATTCTTATCATAGCAAAAAATAACAAAGAAGTCAAGACATCAAAGAAAAGTTTCATAAAATAGAATTTTAAAAAATCAATAACAATGTTAAAATGTGGGAATCCCTATAAAAATATGACTTTATTTACATAACGTGTTGAAAAAAAGACAAAAATGTAATATAATTGTAATAGATATGTCTAAAAACAAATAGAAAGAGAGAGAAAGGGTTTCCGTATACACAAAAAAAGCATAAAAAAAACATATATAATAATAGGAAAAATCCGCTATTGACTTGTTTTATAAATGTAGTAAAATAAGACATAAATATAAGAAGAAATAAAGAAAAGGATGGTATAAAATGAGAGCGAAAAAACAAATGAGTATCCTACTAGTAAGTATCTTAACATTGATCTTATCATTAGGGTTAACAACGACCAATTATGCAGCTGATGCAACCGTTACTTTTGGATTACAAGAATATCGAAAAGAACGTGCAGATGGATACCAATATGGGTATAAAATTGGAAATAATAAAGCTGTTTGGAAGATTGTAAAGTATGAAAATGGAGGAAGTACTTTTAATTATGACAATACAATCTATTGTTTAAAAGCAGAACAAGGATTCTTTAATGGTTCTGGTTCAACAGGATTTAAAGAAGATTATAATAAATCCTATGACTTTACAGACAAAGATAGTATGCCAACATTACCAGTACCAGAAAAATACTATAATGCTATTATGTGGATTTTAAATAATGCATATGTTCCAACATCACCAACAGCAGAAGCAGATAAACTTGCATTATTAACTGCAGCAGGATTACAAGAAAGTAGAGATATTACAGACGATGACATTGATGTCGTACAACAATTAGCAATATGGTATTTTACAAACGAAGAAAATGCTGATTATCATAAAGATTTTGCAGGAAAACCAACTGTTCCTGTATTACAACAATCTAAGAAAAAAGATGGAATCCCATCTTCTTATCAAAGTATTAGCGATATTAATGAATATTTAGCAGGAGATATCCAAACTTTATATGAATATATTGTTAATACAGCAAAAACAGCAGGAGATCAATCTACATCAACATCAGCGCCAATCTCTATGGGAAATACCAATCCAACTGTTGAAATAAATGGATCAAACTACGTTATAGGACCATACAAAATTGAAAAACATAATGAGACACCATATACATTAAATGCAAAATTTACAAACCAAAACAATCAAGAATTTACATATAGTTTGTTAAATGAAAATAAGGTTCCGGTATCAGGAGGAACAACAATTAATGATTTAGTAGGAAAGGATTTCTATATTTCTGTACCTACTTCAACCGATATTACACAAGTAAAATTTACGATTGATGGAAGTTATAAAAGTTCTAAAATGACATATTGGACAAAAAATGGTGATAACACAGTACAACCAATTGTTATTATTGAAAAAGTAGATCACCCAATCGAAGGGGAAAAAATAGTAAACATTGTAAAAGAAGAAAAAGAATTTGATTTAGCATTAAGAAAATTTATTTCACAAGTAAATAATGTAACAGTAAATAGAGCACCACAAGTAGATGTAACAAACCTAGCGAATGGATCTTCTACGACAGCTACTTATAATCATACAAAAGTTCCAGTAGCTGTAAAAAAAGGAGATATTGTAACATATACAATCCGTGTATATAACGAAGGAGATATTGATGGATATGTAGGAGAAATTACAGATTACCTACCAGAAGAATTAGAATTCATTAATGATCCAGAAAATTATCCAGAAGAGACATTATTTAATGCTGGAATGGGATGGATTTTAGATGGAAATCCAAGAAAAATTAAAAGTACGAAATTAGCATATTCTAGTAATCCAGCAGATACAGATAGAAATGCAGAAAACTTATTAAAAGCATTTAATGGAACAACTTTAGATTTCAAAGAATTACAAGTAAAATGTAAAGTAAAAGATTCAGCAAGTTTAAAAAAGAAAATTACAAACCTAGCACAAATTACAAATGAAACAGATGCAGAAGGAGGAGCAGTAACCGATAGAGATTCTGTTCCAAATGGAAACTTTACATTACCATCTGACCAAGAATTACCAGGATATAAAGATACAGAAATTAATCGAGGAGATAGTTATATACCAGGACAAGAAGATGATGATGATTTTGAAAAAATTATCTTAGAAGAATTTGATTTAGCATTAAGAAAATTTATCACAGGCGTAAATGATGTAAATTATATTGGAAGAGAACCACAAGTGGATGTAACAAACTTAGCAAATGGAACAGAAACAACAGCAATTTATAACCATCCAAAAACTCCAATTAATGTAAGTAGAGGGGATACTGTTATTTATACTATTCGTGTATATAATGAGGGAAATATTGCAGGATATGCAAATGAAATTACTGATTATTTACCAGAAGAATTAGAATTTTTACCAGATGACGAACTAAACAAACAATATGAATGGGAAGTATCAGAAGATGGAAGAACAGTAACTACAAGATACCTTTCAAAAGAAAAAGAAAGTGGACAAAGAGAAAATCTAATTGATGGATTTAATGGATCAAAATTAGATTACAAAGATGTAAAAATTAAATGTAAAGTAAAAGATACTGCAGAATTCGGAAAGAATTTAACAAACCTTGCAGAAGTTAAAGAGGATAAAGATAAAGATGGATCTGATGTAGTAGATAGAGATTCTGATCCAGATAACATCGATTTACCATCTGATGAAGAATTACCAGGATATAAAGATGAGGAAATCGAAAATGGAGACAAATATATACCAGGACAAGAAGATGACGACGATTTTGAAAAAGTAAAAGTAGTATACTTCGATTTAGCATTAAGAAAATTCATAACAGGAGTAAATGATACAGAAGTAACAAATAGAATTCCAGAAGTAAGTAAGGGAGAAGATGGAAATTTAGATTATAACCATACAAAAGATTCAGTAGAAGTAGAAAATGGAAATGTAGTAACATATACATTAAGAATTTACAATGAAGGACTAATGAGTGGATATGCAAACAAAGTAGCAGATGATGTACCAGATGGATTAGTATTCCTACCAGAAAACGAAATCAATAAAGAATATCGTTGGGTAATGTATAAACCAGCAGATGAAAATGCAGAAAATCCAGAGGAACCATCAGAAGAACAAAATAAAGAAGAAACTCAAGCAAAGGATAAGGAAGATCAAGCAGGAAATGAAGAAGATCAAGATAATACTGAAGAAGATAGAATCGAAGCAGAAGAGGAAATTACATATGGAGGAAAGAAATATGTAAGAACAGATAATCCAGAAGAAGCAACATTAATACAAACAGATTACCTATCAAAAGAACAAGAAAAAGAAGAAGGAGCAAACTTAATAAGAGCATTTGATCCAGGAAAGGAAATCAGCAGTGAAGAGCCATATAATCCAGATTATCGAGATATCAAAATTGCATTTAAAGTAACAGAACCAAATACATCAGATAGAATCATTGTAAATACAGCAGAAATTACAGACGACAGAGATGAAACAAATGAACCAGTAGAAGATGTAGATTCAACCCCAGGAAATAACAATGAATGGGAAACAGAAGATGACTTAGATAAAGAATTTATCAAAGTAAAATACTTCGATTTAGCATTAAGAAAAATCGTAAGTAAAGCAATTATTATCGAAGATGGAAAACAAACAGTAATAGAAACAAATCATCAATTTGAAGATGATCCAGAAGAGATTGTAAAAGTAGACCTACATAGAAAAGACTTAGATAAAGTAACTGTAAAATTCGAATTCAGAATTAGAGTAACAAATGAAGGAGAAATAGCAGGATATGCAAAAGAAGTAACAGATTATATACCAGAGGGATTAAAATTCGTACAAGAAGATAATCCAGGATGGTATCCAAGAGAATCACTAGACGGAAGAGAAAGAGTAGGAACAAGAGCATTAGAAAACACATTATTACAACCAGGAGAAAGTGCAGAAGTATCAATCTTATTAACATGGATTAATGGATCTGATAATGTAGGACTAAAAACAAACTGGGCAGAGATAAGTGAAGATTATAATGATAGTAATACACCAGATATCGATTCAATACCGGACAACTTTAAAGAAGGAGAAGATGATATCGACGAAGCACCAGTAATGTTATCAATCGAGTTAGGACAAGAAAGAATATTCTACGGATTAACAATCTTAGTATTAGCAACAATCGGGGCTGGAACAATTTTAATTAAGAAATTTGTATTACATTAAAGATAAAAGAACTAGGGGAAAAGACAAAAAGAAAATAAAAAATAGGTAGAATAAAAGAGAGTAGATCACAAAAAGTTTT
Organism: Candidatus Merdicola faecigallinarum; assembly: GCA_018714565.1. Classification (GTDB taxonomy): domain Bacteria; phylum Bacillota; class Clostridia; order TANB77; family CAG-508; genus Merdicola; species Merdicola faecigallinarum. The sequence continues at coordinate 4,693 of DVNH01000046.1, forward strand.
AAAAACTAAAATGATAGTGATCTACTTTCTTTTTCTTTATTCCGTAGGGATAGAAAAAAGAAAGAGCAAAATAGGACAAAAATGTCATAAAAATGTCATATTATAAACCAAAAAGCAATATAAGAGAATCCGTAAACACACAGAAAACAAGCAAAAAACAAGGAAAAAAGTGCTATTGACTACATAAATTAACCTAAGTAAAATATAGGGTAGAAGAAAAGTAGAATTAGGAAAGGTGAGAACATGAAACTAAGATTTGGGCAGATTGTCAAATTAATTTTAGTAACAATCATTATGCTTTTAATGGTTGGGATATTTTTGTGGACAAAAATAAATTCCTTTGCTGGAAATGATACGATCAAGTTCGGAATACAAGAATATCGTAAAAAAGATGAGAATTCAAATCAATATGCCTATAAAGTGGATGATAAAGTAATCTGGAAGATTGTAAAATATCAAAATGATGGAAGTACTTTTTCCTATGATGATATAGTTTACAGTTTAAAAGCAGAGAAAAGATTTGGAAATACTGGTAGTTATACACAAGATTATGACAGATATTATGATTTTAGAAATAGTGAAAGTATGAAGTTAGTAATGCCAGAAGAAAATTATCAATCTGTTTTATGGATTTTAGATCATGCATATATTCCAAATTCTAGTACAGCAAAAGAAGATAAAAAAGAGTTGTTAAGTAAAGCTGAAATTCTTGAATCTGACATTACAGAAGATGAAATTGATTTAATACAGCAATTAGCAATTTGGTATTATACAAATCAGACAGAAGAAAATGCGTCTGTATATCATAAAGAAGAAGATGGAGTGCCAACTTTAGGAACGATTTCACAATCGATGAAAAACGAATATGTTACGAGTAAATACGAAAGTTTACAAGGTCAAAAATATAAAAGGGAAGCAATGGAAAAATTATTTAATTATTTTGTTGCAGAAGCAGGAAAGCAAGAAAATAGAGACGCGTATGAACAAAATACTGCTCCAATCAAAATAGAGGATAGTAATGTGCAGGCAATTCGCTATGGAGAAGAATGCGTTATTGGACCATTTTCGATTACTCTTAGAGAAGAAGATTTAGTAGGAAAAATAGAAGCAAAGATATTGGATCAAAATGGAGAAAACCTAGAAGGAAAATATCAAATATTAAACGAGGAAAAAGAGATAGTAGAAGGAAAAGCAATTCAAGATTTTGCTGGAGAAAAATTTTATATTCGCTTGCAAAATGCAGAAGAAAAAATAGAAAAGATAAGACTAGAACTAAGTGGAAAATATCAGGAAAGAAAAATTACCTATTGGGGCAAAAATGGAGATGCAACAGTAGAACCATTAGTAATGGTACGTGAGATTGAAAATCCAGCAAGTTCAGCCAAGGAAGTGGAACTTCCTAAAATCGAAAGTAGTTATTATATTCAACTTGTAAATGAGGACTGGAATGATGGAAATATAAAATTAAAAGATGCCAAATTTGAAATTATAAAGCCAGATGGTACAAAAGTAGAAAAAGTAACAGATGCAGAAGGTAAAATCGAATTAGAAAATGCTAAGATAACAGAAGCAAAAGAAATGGTATATACTATTAAACAAATAGAAGCAACAGATCGTTATTTAACTGAGAAAAATGAAATTCAATTAAAAATAGCAACTAGGGCGAAAAATGGGAAATATTATATTGATAGCCAAATAATAGAAGGACCAGCAACAAGTGAACTAAAAAATAATGAAATCTATATTACAATGAAGAATAAACAATATGATTTAAGTTTAAGAATGTTTGTTTCTGAAGTAGGAGAGCTTACATTAAATAGGGAGCCATCTGTAGACTTATCAAAAATAAATCAAACAGAGGAAGAAATTAGAAGTACAACTGCTAAATATGAACATACAAAATCACCAGCAACAGTGGGAACAGATGATGTTATTACTTATACCATTCGTGTATATAACGAGGGAAATGTAGATGCATATGCGAATGAAGTTACTTTCTATTTACCACCAGAATTAGAATTAATTAATGATCTTACGAATTATCCAGAAGAAACAGATTTTAATGCAGGATATCGATGGAGAATCGTACCAGGGGATATCCGAAAAATTAAAACAAATTATTTAGCATATTCATCGAATATAATTGATAAAGAAAAAAATGAAGCAAACAAAATAAAAGCATTTGATGGAAAAAATTTAGATTATAAAGAAATCAAAATTAAATGTAAAGTAAAGGATGGAATCGTAACAAAAGAAAAGATTACGACTCTTGCACAAATTACAAAAGAAGCAGACGAACTTGGAAATTTAGGGATATTAGATCGTGATTCCATTTCAGACGGTAATTTTACATTACCATTAGATGAAGAATTAGCAAAATATAAGGAAGAAAAAATAGTACAAGATAATCGCAATGTATTAGGACAAGAAGATGACGATGATTTTGAACAAATCGTAATGCAAGATTTTGATTTGAGCTTAAGACAATTTATTACTAAAGTAAATGATAGAGACATCACAGATAGAATACCTACAATAAATACAGAAGAACTAGTTGCAAGGACACAATCAACAGCAGTATATAATCATACAAAATCACCAATTGATGTAAGAAGAGAAGACACAATTACATATACGATACGTATATATAACGAGGCTGATGTACCAGGATATGCAAATGAAATTACTTCTTACTTACCAGAAGGATTAGAATTTATAAAAGAAGATGTAACAAATCAAGGTTATGAATGGCAATTATTAGAAGATGGAAAAACAGTAAAAACAAATTACTTATCAAAAGAAAAAGATGAAACAAGCCATCTCATAAAAGCATTTGACGGAACAACTCTTTCTTATAAAGAAGTTAAATTAGTTTGTAAAGTAAGTGAAAATGCAAAATTAGAAGGAAATTTAACAGTGATATCTGAAATAACAGAAAGTCAAGATCAAGATGGAACGATCATCATTGATAGAGATTCAAAAACGAAGAATTTAAAAATGCTAGAAACTCAAGAATTAGAGTTTTATAGAAATGCAGAAATTCAGTCAGGAGAAAGTTATATTAGAGGAGAAGAAGATGACACAGATTTTGAAAAAGTGCATATAGTATATTACGATTTTGAAATACAAAGTTATGTGTCAAAAGTAAATGAGGAAGTAATAACTAATAGAATTCCTCAAAGAGAAAGAAAAGAAACAGGAGAAATTAACTATACAAAAACAGAAGAAATAGTAGCAGTAGAAAATAATGATGTAGTATATTATACGATTCGTATTTATAATGATGGATTGATTGATGGATATGCATCTAAAATTGTAAGCAAAATAGATCCAGGAACAGTATTTGATCCAAATCAAGAAGTAAATAAACAATATAAATGGACTATGTATAAAAAAGCAAATGCAAACGACTTACTAACCATAAAAAGCAAAGAGCAAGAAAACTTAGATACAAATGCAATATTAAACTATGAAAATGAAGTATATATTAAAACAGACAAAAAAGAAGAAGCTAACTTAATATATACAGAATATTTATCGAAAGAAAATGGAGAAGAGAACAACTTAATCAAACATATGGATGAAACAAAAATGGATCCATCTGGTTCATTTAAAGAAATCCAATTGGCACTAACAATTGACGAAAGCAAAATAGGTGATCAAAGAGAACTAAATAATGTAGTAGAATTAATTGAAACACGTGACTTAAATAACCAATTATTAGAAGAAAAGCATACTAACATAGATATAACAAGAACAATGGAAGAAAACAGTATAAAGGCAGAAGAAAAAATAAAAGTGAAAGAATTTGATTTAAGTATAAAGACAAAACTAGATAGAATTGTAATAGATGGTGTAAAAGCAGAGAAAAATTTGATAGAAAGCAAATTAAATACACAAAGAAATAAGATAACTAATATTGAAGTATCACCATTTAGAATATTAGAGCAAGAGATTAAATTAGAATATAGTATAGCAATAGAGAATCAAGGTTCAATTCCAGGTTATGCAAAAGAAATCACAATTCAAATTCCAAAAGAATTTGAATATGTAACAAAAGAAAATGAATGGAATGTAAAAGAAGAAACAGTATTAGGAGAAACGATTCTTTCTACAGAAAGCTTAGCCAATATTCAAATTGAACCAGGGGAAACGATAGAGATAACAATTCCATTAAAGTGGAAAAATAGTTATCATAATATGGGAATAAAACAGTTTGAAATAAAACTAGATAAAACACAAAACGATAAGAATGCAAAAGAAAATGAAAGCAATAATATTACAATGGAAAGAATTAATGTAAAGTAGAAAGAGGGACGGTCCTAAAAATCCCTGCTATAAGGAAATAGGGGACGGACCTCTTTTTTCTTGTGTGACAAAAAATATAAAAAAGACTTTACAAAAAAAGAAAAAAGTTTTAAGATAAAAATAGAGAAAAATGTTCGAATAAAAAGAACAAAAGAGAAAAAAGGCAAAGGGTGAAGAAAATGCAAAAGATAGTAAGACGTGAAAGCCTTGGTGCTGTACACACACACACACACACACACACACACACACAAGTAATTTAAAGAAAGAAGAAAAAAGAGTAGGAGAAAACCCTACTCTAAAAGTGATAGAAAAAAAGGACGGGATCCAAAGAAGAATTAACTTTAAAGGAATTCGTTCTTTTTGTGTGGTTGAAAATAGTAGCAAGGGAAGAAAAAAAGAAGAACAAGAAGAAGGAAAAGTAGAAGAAAGAGTAAAAATAGCAAGACGTAGAAGCCTTGGCGCTGTACACACACACACACACACACACAAGTAATTTAAAGAAAGAAGAAAAAAGAGTAGGAGAAAATTCTACTCTAAAAGGAATGGAAAAAAGACGGACAGAAAAAGGGAGAAAACTTTTTAACTGCCTGTCTTTTTTGCGTGCTCTATACCGAAAAGAAACGAAACAATAAACAGATGAAACAAAAACAAGAGAAAGAAGGTGTAGAGAATGTTTAAGAAAAATGATAGTAAAAAAGAAAATAGAAAGATAGAGAATAAGAAAAATAGAAAACAAATTAATATGATCCATACAAAAAAATTACCAATCTTTATGGTAATCGGATTAGTAATATTAGCAATATTAGTAATAGGAATCTATTATCTATTCCTAAACTTTAAAGAA
>DVNH01000047.1 GCA_018714565.1 Candidatus Merdicola faecigallinarum
AATGTAAAAGAAGCAGGATTTGACTGTGTATTTACTTTAGGTGGAGATAGTACACAAAAATCTGCAAGAGATTTATTTTTAAAAGGAATTAATACGATTGGTGTCCCAAAAACGATTGATAATGACGTTGCATGTACGGATATCACTTTTGGATATAATACAGCAGTATCTGTTGCAACAGAAGCTTTAGATAGGCTTCATACTACAGCAGAAACTCATGACAGAATTATGGTATTAGAAGTAATGGGAAGATTTGCAGGATGGATAGCTCTAGAATCTGCTATTTCTGGTGGAGCAGATGTTGCTTTAATTCCAGAGATTCCATATGATATTAATAAAGCAGCAGAAGCAATTAATAAGAGAAAAAGAGAAGGAAAAAGATTTAGCATTGTTGTTGTTTCAGAAGGAGCAATGCCAAAAGATGGAACAGCCTCTACACATTCAGCAGAAGGAATTGATGCACAAGCAGGAATTAGCGTAAAATTTGGTGGAGCGGGAGAAAAAGTAGCAAAAGAATTACAAGAATTAACTGGATTAGAAGCAAGATGCACTACTTTAGGATATATGCAAAGAGGAGGAACTCCAACTGCATACGATAGAGTACTTTCTACTAAATATGGTGCAAAAGCAATGGAATTAGCATTAGAAGAGAAATTTGGTGTATTAACAGTAATTCAAAATGGACACTTATCATATGTTCCATTAGAAGAAGTAGTAGGAGAAAATAAAGAGATAGGTGCAGTTCAAGGAGGAACTGCAGAAAGTAATGTAAGAGTAGTTACTTTAGATCATGAATTAGTAAAAACAGCAAGAGATGTTGGTATTTGTTTAGGAGATTAGTAAATCTAGAATACAGAAAAAGAACTAAAAAGATTCTTTATCTTTTTAGTTCTTTTTCCTTTTGTCTGTTGATTAAAGGAACACTGGAAATAAATGTTTTTTAGAAAGAAATATTTACAGGAGCTTCAGAAATAGTATATAATAGTAAATGTAGAAATTAGAAGGTTAGGAAGTTTGAAAAATGTTAGATTTAAAAAAAGAAATTGCAAAAATGTTAGCAAATGCAATTGAATATGAAGAAAAAGAATTAGAAGAATATATAGAAATTCCAAAGGATACTAAGATGGGAGATTATGCGTTTCCTTGTTTTCGACTAGCAAAAGAATTAAAGAAATCTCCAATTATGATAGCGAATGATATAAAAGAAAAAATAAAAGTAGATGAAAATATCATAGAAAAAATCGAAGTTGTAAATGGATATTTAAACATTTATGTCAACAAAGAAACGTTGGTAAAAGAAGTTTTAAAACAGACATATGAGCAAAAAGAAAAGTATGGTTCTTCTGAAGAAGGAAAAGGAAAAAATGTAATTGTAGAATATTCTTCTCCTAATATTGCAAAACCATTTCATATTGGTCATTTAAGATCTACAGTAATTGGTAATGCTTTATATCATCTATATCAATTCCTGGGTTACAATGTAGTAGGAATTAATCATTTAGGAGATTGGGGAACGCAATTTGGGAAAATGATAGAAGGATATAAAAGATGGGGAAAAGAATACACGATTGACGAAAACCCAATTGATGAGCTAACAAAAATATATGTAAGAATCAATAATTTATGTAAAGAAGATGAAACTGTTCTAGAAGAATGTAGATTAAATTTCAAGAAATTAGAAGATGGGGATCCATATTGTAGAGAAGTTTGGCAAAAGTTTAGAGATTTAAGCTTAAAAGAATTTCAAAGAATTTATGATATGCTTGGTGTAAAATTTGATTCTATGAATGGAGAAGCTTTTTATAGTGATAAAATGCCAGAAATTATTGATATTTTAGATAATAAGGGCAAAACACAAAGATCACAAGGTGCAAAAATTATTGATTTAGAAGATAAGGGAATGCCTCCATTAATTCTTGAGAAATCAAATGAATCTACAACTTATGCGACACGTGATTTAGCCGCTATTTTATATCGTTCTAGAACTTATGATTTTGATAAATGTTTATATATTGTAGCTTATGAGCAAAACCTTCATTTTAAGCAAGTATTTGAAGTTGCTAAAATGCTAGGAATAGATGAAAAGTATACAAAAGGATTGATACATGTTCCATTTGGAATGATTAGATCAAAAAACGGTAAAATGTCAACAAGAGAAGGAACCATTATTAAATTAGAAGAAATTTTATTAGAAGCGATAGAAAGAGCAAAACAAATTATTGAAGAAAAAAATCCTGAATTAGAGGAAAAAGAAGAAGTAGCGAAAAAAGTTGGTATTGGAGCAGTTATCTTTAATGATTTATATAATAATCGAATTAAAGACGAAATTTTCGATTGGGATACGATGTTAAACTTCCAAGGGGAAACAGGGCCATATCTTCAATATATTTATGTTCGAACCAATAGTATTTTAGAAAAAATAAATTACAAACCAGAAATTGAAAATATTGATATAAATCAATTGACAAATGAAAATAGTATTGGTATATTAAAACTAGTTTATACATTTCATGACATAATTAAACAAGCAGTACAAAAAAATGAACCTTCTATTTTATCAAGGTACTTAATAGAGCTGGCACAAAAATATAGTAGCTTTTATAATGATAATAAAATCTTGATAGAAGAGGAAAAAGTACAAAATGCTAGATTATATCTTACTTATATAGTAGGACAAACCTTAAAAACAGGAGCAGGATTGCTTGGAATAGAGATGCCAAATAAAATGTAAAAGAAAAAAGAGAGGGATATACATATGAAAAAGTTAAATATTATTTTATTAGTGGTGGCAATTGCTTTAATTATTTTTTGTTTAGTTTCTATCTTTGGATCTGATTTAGCAGCAATTAAGGAAAGCATTGTTGGATCAAAACCATCAGATACAAACCCTACTTTGGTAGGTGATGTAACAGAAGGAGAAAATGAAATATTAAATAATGTTACAGTAGCAAGTGAAAATACAGTTGAAAATACAATAGAAAATACTAATATTACAAATACAGTAAAAAATGTGACAAGTGAAACTGCAATTGCAGATATGTTAAAAGCAAATAATACTACGACATCAGCAAATGTAGTAGAAGATAATACAACAATTGCTAATAAAGGAAGTAATAATACAAATAGAAATACTGTTAATACAACGAACAATACAACAGGTTCTATAGTAGCAAATAATCCGGTAGAAGAGATAGAATCAACAGTAACACCTACTACTCCAAATTCAGCAACAAACGCAAAAAATGAAGTAAAACAAGAAACAGTTGCAAGTACAACTCAAAATAAAATAAATAATGGAACTGTTAATACAGCAAAAACAGGAACAACAAATACAGCAAAAAATAACACAGTTAATAATTTAGATGAGCATAACGTGGTAAATAAAGAAAAATTGCCAGCAGCAGGAATGAAGAATATTGTATTATGGGGCTTACTAATTTTAGCAGTTATTTCAATTGTTTCTATGTTAAAATATAATAGTATTCAAGTGAAATAAGAAATAGCAATAAAAAATATAAAAGAATAAGAGGCGGCTAACCAAAAAAGGTTAGCTGTTTTTTAAATTATGACATTTATATGACATTTTATTTCAAAATGTTGCTTTCTATATAACTTGTCGGTATAATTAATCTGAAAGTTTAGATACAAAGGAGAAACCTTTATGTACATAAAAGTTAAGAGAGTTTTGGATATTTTAATTTCTAGTATTGTAATGGTTATATTTGCAATTCCAATGGCAATTATTGCTGTTATAGTAAAAATAGATAGTGAAGGTCCAATTATATATAAACAACAAAGAATTGGTAAAGATGGAAAAACATTTTTTATTTATAAATTTAGGACGATGATTGTTCATCAAGAAATGAAAGAAAAACATTTGAATCATAAACAAATGGTAACAAAAGTAGGAAAGTTTTTAAGAAAAACCAGTTTAGATGAATTACCACAAATTTTTAATGTGTTAAAAGGAGAAATGAGCCTTGTAGGTCCAAGACCATGGATTAAAGAATATTATGATTGTTTTACGAAAGAGCAAAAAGAAAGATGTAATGTTTTGCCAGGAATTACAGGTTTAGCGCAAATTAAAGGAAGAAACGGAATTACAATATTTGATAAAATTCGTTATGATAGAGAATATGTTCGAAAAATTAGTTTCAAATTGGATGTTATAATAGCATTATGGACAATCAAAACGATTGGAAATGAAAAGAATGCAGAGATATCAGAAGCAGGGATACAAGAAGAATTGCAAGAATTAAAAGAATATAAATTAAATCGTATAAAGATAATTGAAGAGATTTCGAAAGAACAAGAAGAACGTGAGGATCTTCTAGAAAATATGAAAAATATGGTTGAAAAAACAAGTGGATATACTTATAGAGAGGTAATATGAATAAAGGAAAAAGAAGGATTCTGTTTCTAAGCTTGATTTTAATATGGATGTTGATAATTTTTACCTTTTCTAGTCAAGAAGGAGGAAAATCAAGTAAAACAAGTGAATTTACAATAAAGGCAATAATAGACATAGTGCCTAATTCACAAGAAATTTCAAATAAAGATAGACAAACCATAGAAGAAAATATGCAAGTACCAATCCGAAAATTAGCACATTTTTCTATTTATTTGATTCGGAGGAATTTTAATATTTGAATTTATCAACACCTATAATATTGATGTAAAAAGGAAGATAACATACAGCTTTATTATAGGTGTTATTTATGCGATAACAGATGAAATACATCAGCTATTTGTACCGGGAAGAAGTGGAGAAATAAGAGATGTTCTGATTGATGGGCTAGGAATCATAGTAGGAATTATTTTAATATATCAGTTCAAAAAGAAGAGAGGGAAAATATGAAAAAAGTATTATTTGTTGCAACAGTAGATTCTCATATTATTCATTTTCATTTACCATACTTAAAATGGTTTCAAGAACATGGCTATGAGGTTCATGTTGCAACAAATAGTATGAGTGAAATTCCTTATTGTAATAAAAAGCATAAATTAGAAATAAGGCGTTTCCCTTTTAAAGCTGGCAATTTAAAAGCAATTTCTCATTTGACAAAGATAATAAAAAAAGAAAAATTCGATATAATTCATTGTCATACACCGATGGGAGGAGTAGTTGCTAGAGTCGCTGCAAAAAGAGCAAGAAAGCAATATGGAACAAAGGTAATATATACAGCTCATGGTTTTCATTTTTTTAAAGGAGCTCCTTTAATCAATTGGATAATATATTATCCAATTGAAAAGATTCTATCTTACGTGACAGATTGTCTTGTGACAATCAATGAAGAAGATTATTTTTTGGCAGCTAAAAAATTCCATGCAAAACAAATTGAAAAAGTTCATGGGGTAGGCATTTCATATAATAAGTTCTTGGTTGACGTACCGTTAGAAGAAAAAAAGAAAAAAAGAGAACAGATCGGTTTAGAAAATGACGATTTTATTATTTCCTATGTAGCTGAGCTAAATAAAAATAAGAATCAGATGGCTTTAATAGATGCTATAAAAGAACTAAAAAAATGTCAAAATAATGTAAAATTAGTATTAATCGGAACTGGTAAGTTAAAAGATAAATTAGAAAAGAAAATAAAGAAAGAAAATTTGCAAAAGGATGTATTGTTATTAGGCTATCGAAATGATGTGGCGGAATTAATTAAAATTTCTGATCTTATTGTTGCTACAAGTAAAAGAGAAGGTCTGCCAATGAATATTTTAGAGTCTTTGGTTTCTGGGATACCGGTGCTTGCATCCGATATACGAGGACATAGAGATTTAGTAGATTCTAAATATTTATTAAAAAAAGTGAACGGGGAGCAAATTAAAGAAAAAATAAATGAAATAAGAAAAAATGATTATCAAATAAAGATAGATTTAAACCAATATAAAATAGAAAATATAATAAAAGAATTTCAAGAAAAGAATATCTATCCGAATAGAAAAGTAGGAGTCATAAGGGTTTTACAAGTAATCAGAGCAATGGATGTTGGTGGAGCAGAAACATTTATTATGAATCTTTATCGAAATATAGATAGAAGTCAAATACAGTTTGATTTTTTAGTAAGTAGAGATGGTTTTTTTGACGAGGAAATTCGAACATTAGGAGGAAGAATTTTTAAAATTCCTTATCTTACAGATGTTGGACAAATTCAATATGTTAAGAGGTTAAAAGAATTTTTTAGAACGCATCATGAATATAAAATAATTCATTCTCATATTGATCAAGTTTCAGGTTTAATATTACAAGTAGCTAATAAATCTGATATTCCAATTAGGATTGCACATAGCCATAGTACAAGAAATACAAATGGAATTTTAGGGAAAATATATAAAAGGTATTTGCAAAACAAGATTAATAAGAATGCTACTGATTTACTAGCTTGTGGAGATGATGCTGCTAAATGGCTATATCAAAAAAGAGCAGAGAGAGCAATGATAGTAAAAAATGGAATAGAAATCGAAAAATTTGAATTTTCCAATGAAAAAAGAAAAAAAATAAGAAATGAATTAAAGATCCAAGACTCAACTGTATTAATAGGACATGTTGGAAGATTTGCAAAGGTGAAAAATCATAATTTTTTAATTGAAGTATTTAAAGAATACCATAATAAAAATAAAAATTCAAAACTAGTCTTAGTGGGAGATGGACCTCTAAGGAAAGAAGTAGAGGAAAAAGTAGAAAAGCTGGATTTAAAAGATTGTGTTCTTTTTTTAGGAGTTAGAATGGATGTAAATTATGTTTATTCTGCATTAGATGTACTAGTATTTCCTTCCTTATTTGAAGGTTTAAGTTTTACTCTTATTGAGGCTCAGGGTGCAGGACTTCCTATTTATATGTCGGATAATATTGATTCCAAAACGAAAATAACAGAAAGAGTAAAAGAAATATCTTTAAAAGAAACGCCAAAACAATGGGCAGAACAAATAGAAATATTACCATTAGAAACAAGAAAGTGTGAGCTTCAAAAGATAGAAGAGAATGGATATGATATAAAAGAAACAGCTAGGAAGATGGAAAGATTATATAGGAGTAAGGAGAGAAATTTAATTGAGTGAAAAGCCAAAGCGTATTTTACATATTGTTGGAACAATGAATTTGGGAGGTCAAGAAACCTTTATTATGAATCTTTATCGAAAAATAGATCGATCTAAAATACAATTTGATTTTGTGGTTCATTCGAAGGAAAAACAGTTTTATGAAGAAGAAATAAAGCAATTAGGTGGAAGAATTTATAAAATTGATAGTATGAGTAAAAATCTATTTTGTCATATGAAAACTTTATATCACATTTTAAAAGATAACCGATATGCAATTATACATAGACATACAAATTCTTCTATTATTTGGTTCGATTTATTAGTAGCTAAAATGGCAAAGGTTCAGAAAATAATTGTTCACTCTCATAGTTCTTCTTCCAAGAGTAGAATCATACATAAGATCTGTAGAAGTATCATGAATCTTTTTATCGATATTCGATTGGCTTGTTCAAAAGAAGCAGGAGAATGGCTATTTGGAAAGAAAAAGTTTGAAGTGATTCCAAATGGAATTGACTTAAAAAAATATAGATTCAATGAAGAAAAAAGAGAAGAGCTAAGAAAACAGATGAGGATAGAGGGACAATTTGTAATTGGACATATTGGAAGATTTTCAAGTGAAAAAAATCAAGATTTCTTAATTGATATTTTAAAACGAATAAAAAATAAGAAAAAAAATGTAGTACTTATTTTTGTAGGAGACGGAGAAGAAAGAGAAAAAATACAAAAGAAAGCAATAGAATATGAAGTGAATAATGAGGTCAAATTTTTAGGAAACAGAAAGAATGTTTTTGAACTTCTAAATATATTTGATGTATTTGCCTTTCCTTCTATCTACGAAGGATTACCATTAACATTGTTAGAGGTTCAAGCGAATGGGTTAAATGCGATTATTTCTTCTCAAATTTCAAATGAAGTAATTTTAACAGATTTAGTAGAAAAGTTACCCTTAAACAATATAGAAGAGTGGATAGATAGTATTTTAAAGAAAAAACGAAAAGAAAATTTAGAAAAATATAATCAAATTATGTTACAATCTAGATTTAATATTGATGATGTAATAAAGAAAATGGAAAGAGTATACGAGTAAAGGAGAATAAAATGTCTTTAACAAAAGTGCTCCACTATGTTGGAATTATGAACATGGGAGGACAAGAAACTTTTATTATGAATTTATATAAGCAAATAGACCGTACAAAAATACAGTTCGATTTCTTGACTTTAGGAATGGAAAAGGGATATTATGATAATGAAATAGAAAAACTTGGAGGTAAAGTGTATTCAATTCCATACAGGAAAAAATCGATAATCCAATATATAAAAAATATCCGTTCTATTTTTCGAAATTATCCAATTGTTCATATTCATACAGCTTCTACAAAAGTAATATTTGATGTCATAATTGCCAAATTAGTAGGAGTAAAGAAAATTATTGTACATTCTCATAGTATTTCAGATCAAGATAGTAAGCTCATTCACCTTTTGTGTAAATGTTTTTTGAAATTTACACCAATTATGAGATTTGCTTGCAGTAAAGAAGCAGGAGAATGGTTATTTGGAAAGAAAAAAGAAGTTTATATCGTAAAAAATGGAATTGATACAAGCCAATATAGATATCAGAGTGAAAATAGAGAGAAGAAGCGAAAAGAGTTAGGAATATTAGATTCAGATAAAGTAATTGGACATATTGGAAGATTTTCAAAAGAAAAGAATCATGATTTTATTTTAAAAATATTTTATAAGATAGCAAAAGATTCTAATACAAAATTACTTTTAATAGGGGATCGGCGAAGAAAGAAAGAGAATAGAAAATGAAGTTAGAAAATTAAATTTAGAAAAACAAATATTCTTTTTAGGAATTCGAAAAGATATTGGAGAGCTTTTATCTGCTATGGATATCTTTATACTGCCTTCTCTTTATGAAGGAGCGCCATTATCATTAATAGAAGCACAGACAAATGGAATTGATTCTGTAGTAACAAAAAATATTTCAAAAGAAGTCTTAATTAATCCAAATGTAATACCATTAGAGTTAAACGAGGAAAAGTGGATAAAAAAAGTTCAAGAAATATTACAAAGGGGAACAAAAATAGAAAGAAGAGAAACATTTTATAAAAACATAAGAAATGAAAAATATGATAGTAAAGAAACGACAGAGTTATTCCAAGAAAAATACTATGATTTGGGAGTAAAATATGGAAGTACAAGAGATAAAAAACAAAGAAAATTTAACAATTAATATCAGAAACTTTTTTATAGGATTATGCTATATTGCAGTTATCATTTTGCTGATTCTTAGAAATAATTTGCAAATGGATATTTCTATGCAAATAGTAACTGTTATTTCATTTTTTTATTTTATTGTTTGTAGAAAAGGAGAAGAAATTGAATTTTTAGTATTTTTATTGCCTTTTAGCACATCAATTCCAATTAATTATATTATAATCATAAATTGGATTATTTTGATTTTGAAAAATTTAAGACAAATATCGATTAAGAAAAATATCATTTCTACAGTATTAATTGTTTTATTAGAAATCATTTCAATCATAGATACAAAATCATCGATAAACACAATGATAAACTTTGTAATTCCTTTTATATATACATCTTTTATTTTATTATGTTATCAAAAAGAAGTAAATTATATAAAGATATTAAAGATTTTTATTGCTTCTGTAATTATTACTGATTTAATTTATGTGGTAGCAACATTTCAAATTCATGACATAACATTATTTACTACATTTAAATACCGTTTAGGTACTTTATATTATGAAGATGTTCAATATTTATTAAATATTAATGCAAATGATTTAGCATTATATAATGTGTTTGCAATCGCAATTGCATTACTTTTGTTTGATCAAAAGAAAATAAAGTTAGTTTTCTTTATTTCTAGTATGATTATTCTTACTGTAATAGGAATTTTAACTGTTTCAAGAGCTTTTATTATTACTTATGTTTTGTTAATTTTAGGCTACTTAATAGTAAAAAAAATAAAGATTACTACTGTTTTAATGATATGCTTTGCACTTTTTATGATGATCTCTATTTGCATGCTAGCGATACCAAATTTATTTATGGGAATTTGCTCTAATTTTGTAGAACGATTTACAGAAGAAGATAGTTTGGGTGGAAGAGGAGATATCCTAGTAGAATATTTTGAAAAAATGGGAGATTCTCCTCGTAATTTACTAATAGGAGTAGGAATTTCTAATTATGCGGAAAAATATGATATGTCTTTAAAATCTCATAATGCAACGCAAGAAGTGCTTATTGCTTGGGGAATTTTAGGACTTGCTCTTATTATAATGACACATATAGAGTTTTTTAAAGCAATGAAAAATAAAATTCATCATAAAATAGAATTGGTTATGTTAATGCCACTTGTTACTTTATTATTTATGATACAAAGTTTGCAATTTTATAGTCAAGGAGATCGAATTTTGTTATTAATGATTGCTTATTTTGCTCTTACTGTAATAAAGGATCAAGAGAAAGAAGATAAAATAGAATTAAGCGATCTAGCAGAAATTGAGGAAAAAGATGAAAAATAAAAAGCAAATAAAAGAATGGAAAGAGTAAAGAAATATTACAGAACAAGAGAGATGAAAGAATAGCAAAAGGAGAAAAATGTGAGGGAAAAAAATATAATTAAAAATTTTATAACAGAAGTAGTCCCCCAATTTATGATTGCAATTATAGGTTTATTTAAATCACAAGCGTTATTAGAATGTTTAGGTGAGCAGACGTCAGGATTATTTCAAATATTTGGTCAGATTATGGCATATTTATCATTATTAGAAGGTGGAATGGGAGTTGCTGCGATCTATCGTTTGTATAAACCATTGATTGAAAAAGATTATGAGTTGTTAGGAAAATTAAAAAGAGGAATTGGAGTTATTTTTAGAAGATTAGCAATTATAATATTCTTTTTAGGAATAGCGCTTTCTTTTGTAATTCCCTTTTTGATAAAAGATAATCAATTTTCTACTTCTTATATTCAATTTAATTTTATGCTTTATTTAATTGGAGAACTAGTTTTATATTTTACTGTATTTGAACGAAATCTGTTTACTGCGGATGAAAAAGGCTATAAAGTAAATATTTTAATGAATTCTAGTATTATTTTAAAGGGAATATTCGAAATTATTATATTAAAATTGGGTGGAAATTTAACACAAATATTACTTATGTTTATCGTTATTAATTTTATATTAAATGTTGCGTTAATTTACTTAACTCGAAAAAACTATTCCATGATTATTCCAAAAACAGAGGGAGATTATTCTGTTTTAAAAGATGTTAAAAATTTATTTGTTCATAAAATAAGTAATTTAATTACAAATAATATAGATGTTTTGATTCTTTCAAAAGTGATGGGGTTAACATATGTTGTTATTTATACGACGTATAATATGATTATTACAAACGTAAATTCATTTATTACGAAATTTTATACTTCTACAATTGGAAGTGTAGGAAAAATAATAGTAGAGAAGAAGGAAGAATCAAACAATATTTTTAAAGAATTTAATGCAATGATGTTTTTTGTGGCAACGGTAATTGGTATTCCTATGTTTTTTGCCATGGATTATTTTATTAATATTTGGTATAAAGGACAAATACATACTAATATTATGATTTCTATTTTATTTACAGCACAGTTTCTTTTATATTGTGTTCGAATTCCAATGTTAACGTTTTCAGAAGCGGCGGGATTATTTAAAGAAACTAGAATATGTCCTATCTTAGGGGCGATAATTAATTTAGTTTTATCTTTAATTCTGGTTCAAACAATGCAAATAGAAGGGGTATTAATTGCTACCGTTATCTCTTTAATTTTAGCAGAATATTTGATAAGACCAGTAATTATTTATAAAAAAATTTTTGGAAAAGGGGTAAAGGAATATTATTTTACAACGTTAAAATTTATAATACCTATGGTGTTTTTATTTATAATTACAGCAAAGCTAACATTAACTTGGAATATTTCTAGCATTCTAGATCTATTTATTGCAACATTTATTATAGGATGTATTAATTTAATTTTGACTTTTATATATTACTATATTACAAAAGAGTTAGTCTTTTTAAAGAGATTGAAGAGAATAAAAAGGAGGGAACAAGGTGTCTGATTTTAAAGAAATAGAATTAGAAATCAATCCAAGAGGAATTCATTCAAAACAAATTTTGGCTGGTTTTTCTTTATTAAAAGAGGAAAAAAAGATCAAATTAAAAGTGAAAAAAAATTTTAAGTTTCTGAATGGCTTAGCAGTTGCAAATATACAAGATAAAAAATTAGTTTATGACACATTGGACCATGCAGATGTGTTTTTCGAAAATGAATTAAAACAAAGTGACTGTTATTATAAGAGAAGTTTTCAAAAAAGATATGTAAATTTAAAAGGAAAAGAGATTAAACCATTAGGGTTTAATTATTGGGTGGATAATAAGTTTCATTATCAAGCAAGTCCAAAAGTATTGTTAGAATATACAATAAGAAAAATATTAAAAAAGGATAATATTATTCATAGTTATAAAAAATTTGAGGATATTCCGGGTTTAAAAAATAATCAATATGAAGCGATTTTATTAACAAATTTATATGATCCAAAAGCAGATGAAGTAGAAAATGAAGAAAAAGAAGTAGAAAGAGAACAAATAAACCAATTTCGAATAGAATGTGTAAAAGCATTAAGAAAAACATATCCAAATCAAGTACTTGCAGGAATAAAAAGTTCAGAATATAGTGAAAAGGTCGCAAAAGAATATATTTTACCGAAGGAAGTTACAAGCAAGGATCATTTTCTTGCTCTTATGAAAGAAACGAATATATGTATTTGCACAAAAGGATTGCACAACTCAAATGGATGGAGGCTTGCAGAAGCGATTGCAAGTGCAAAATGTATTGTAACAGAACCTCTTTATAATGAAGTAACAGGAAACTTTAAAAAGGAACAAAACTATTATGAATTTCATACTGTGGAAGAATTAGTTGAAATTGTCGGAGATTTAATTACAAATAAAGAAAAGATTTTAAATGTAATGAAGGCAAATTATGAATATTATAATCAGTACTTAAGACCTGATATGATAATTTTAAATACGATAGAAGAATATTTATAATAAGACAAAAAATATAAAAAAATTATATAAGATTAATAAAACTATTGCATTAAAAAAATACTAATGTTATAATGCGAGTAGGAAAAATGAAAGGAGAAACGGAAGATGAAAATGAAGAAAATTTTAGTGATGATGTCAATCATAATAGCAGTTATGCTAATTGGGGCAATGAATGTAAATGCTGCTACAAATGCAGAGTTAGTAAATAAGGTTTATTCTATAGGAAGTAAATATGGCTTAACAAGTGCAGACAAAGTAAAAATTGAAAGATATTTAGCAGATAATCCTGTTACAGAAGCAGAAGCAGATACATTAATTTCAAAAGCAGAAGAAATTGATTCTATTATGGAAAGTGCTGGAGTAACAGATCCTACAAAATTAACACAAGCAGACAAAGATAGAATTCAATCCATTGCAAATGAAGCTGCAGCAATCTTAGATGTTAGCTTGGTAGTAAAAAATGGAACTGTTGAAGTATATAAAGATGGAAAATTAATTGAGTCAGCATCTGTAAATAATGGAAAATTAGCTTATACAGGAAGTAGTAATTATGTAATTTTTGGAATTCTTGCAGTAGCAATAGTTGCCCTTGTTATTGTATGTGTTATGAGAAAAAGAAAAGTTCATGCATAAAAAATTAAGTAAAGTGATAAAAGCGACTATTATAGAAATAATAGTTGCTTTTTTATTAGTAGTTTTTAGTGTCATAATAATTGATGTTGCGTTAGGGCAAAAAAAAGAAATCGCAGTTACATTAATTAATACAATGTCATTAGATAAAGAAGAAGTGATAAACCAAGCTCCGGTTTTAGAAGGAAAAGTAATAAAAAATTATCCAGAGT
This sequence comes from Candidatus Merdicola faecigallinarum, assembly GCA_018714565.1. Taxonomy (GTDB): domain Bacteria; phylum Bacillota; class Clostridia; order TANB77; family CAG-508; genus Merdicola; species Merdicola faecigallinarum. The sequence goes on from DVNH01000047.1 coordinate 14,013, forward strand.
ATGGAAGTAAATATGCAAAAATTCAAATTCCTAAAATAGGAGTTAATTTAGACGTATATTACGGTGATACAATGGAAATTTTGAAAAAAGGGGTTGGACACTCTAGTGGGAGTTATTTCCCAGGAGAAGGTGGATCCATTGTATATATGGGTCATAATTCCAAAAAAGTGTTTCGTAGATTTGGAGAAATTGAAAAAGGTGACTTCATCCAGATTAATACAGATTATGGAGAATTTAAATATCAAGTCTATGATATGAAAATTGTAAATGAAATGGACTTAGATGCTCTTCCAATTCAAAAAGAGAAAGAAATGTTAATGGTATATACCTGCTATCCTTTTCAAAATATAGGATATACTACTCAGAGATATGTTGTTTATGCAGAAAGAATAGAGGAGGAAGAGGAATGAAAGTATTTAGAAAAATAGTTCAAGTTATTTTTATATGGTTCTTGATGATTATTATACTTTTTCTTATTTGCTCTCATATTTTTTCAAAAACAATTTTAAATCAGGATTATATCTTAGGACAATTAGAAAAAGAAAATTATTATAATAATGTATATCATGAAATTCAGAGTAGTTTTGAAGGGTATATTGGTCCATCAGGGTTAGATGAAAGTATTTTTGATGGAATTGTTTCAGAAGAGCAAATAAAACAAGATATCATACAAATAGTAAATCATATTTATACTGGAGAAGATTATACAATTCAGACAGAAGAAATGAGAGAAAAATTAAATCGTAATATTTATGAATCTTTATTAAATTATAATGTGTCTGAAGAAGAAAAAGTATCAATATCTCATTTCGAAGAAGAAATTATAAAGGAATATCAAGAGCAAGTTACACATAGTGAGTATTTTGAAATTTTGGAGGGAATTTTCCCTAAAATAATACAAAAGTTGCCTGCACTTCAACTAACATTCGGTTTGGTTGGAATTATAGTAATAGGAATTTTATTTGTCATCAATAAAAAAATGATTCTATGTTCAATTTCGGATTCTTTATTAGCATCTAGTTTATTTTTGTTATTTACAAAGTTATGGATTTCTTCTGAAATTGAAATTGCCAATATCACGATTTTAAATGATGCGTTTTCGAAGATTATTAGCAATGTTTTGAAAGATATATTAGATAATTGGAATATAGTAGCAATTGTAGGAATTATCATAAGTATTCTTTGCTTAATTGGATCTTATTTCTTTTTTTATCGAGATAAAAAACAAATAAAAGCTACAAAGAATTCTTAATAATTAAGAAACAGAGCAGAGAGGAAAAATACATTAAATAAGTAGTAGAAAAATAGACCAAAAATATCAAAAATAAAACATAAGAAAAGTGGCTTCGCCACATGTACAGATTACTTCGTAATCGCACAGACTAATGTAACTTAACCTTGTTACTTCAGAAATTTCTGACGAAATTTCCTACGTAATAAAAAAATAAAATGTAACTAAAAAACTTGCCAAATAATAATAGATAACGATATAATAAATAAGAAATAATACGAAAGAAAAATGGGGGAAAACAATGGAAGAATTAGATCTAAAACAATTAATTAAGATCATATGGAACAAAAAATGGCTAATTATTATTGTAATGCTATTATTTGCTATTTTAGGAGGAATATATTCTTATTATTTTGTTACTCCTAAATATGAATCTTCTACTACTTTAGTACTTGCCAAAACAGAAGAGCCAGTATCAAATACTGTAGGAGGAACAGCAATTACACAAACGGATCTAAATTTAAATCAAAATTTAGTATCTACTTATAGTGAATTAATCAAAAGTAAAACCGTTTTGCGAAAAGTATTAAGTAATCTTGGAATAGAAGATATAAAAGAAGAAGAACTAAAGAGAAGTATTAGTGTTAACTCTGTAAAAGATACAGAATTAATTGAAATTACAGTAAACAATACAAATGCAAAGCAAGCTGCTGATATTGCAAACGAGATTGCAACTGTTTTTAGTGAGCAAATAGCAGAAATTTATAATATTAATAATATTCATGTTGTAGATCGTGCCGAAGAGGCAAAGGAACCATATAATATTAATCATATAAAAGATATTGTTCTTTTTGCGTTAATTGGAATTGTATTTAGCATGGCATATATTTTAATTGCAAATCTATTAGATACAACAATAAAGGATCAAGAAAATGTAGAAAGAGCAACTGATCTTTTAGTATTAGCACAAATTCCAGAAATCAGTTTCGAAATGAAGAAGATAGGAGGGAGAAAATAATGAAAAAAGAATTATTGACCTTTAAAGATCCAAAATCTCCTATCTCAGAGGTATTTCGTTCCTTAAGAACCAATATTCAATTTATGAGCTCGGATAAAGATTTAAAAACAATATTAATTACAAGTACAGTTTCCGGAGAAGGAAAAAGTTTAGTGACAGCTAATTTGGCAATTACTTTTGCACAAACAGGAAAGAAAGTTATTTTAGTAGATGCGGATATGAGAAAAGGTAGACAGCATCAAATTTTTACAACACCTCAAAAACCAGGTCTTTCCAATTATTTATCAAATGTGATGGATGAACCTAAAAAAATAAATTTGAAGGGTAAAGCAGAAAATGACTTAGAAAATTATGTGAAAAGTACTGATGTTGAAAATTTATGGATTATTCCAGCAGGAAATGTACCACCAAATCCATCCGAATTGTTAGTAAACGAAAGAATGAAAAAACTGATAAAGAAATTAAAGGACACTTATGATATTGTCATTTTTGACGGAACTCCAAGTTTACTAGTAACAGATGCGATTATTTTATCTAGAATGGTAGATTCAACAATTATTGTTACTTCCTATAAGGAAACCAAAATGGAGAATCTAAAAAAGGTAAAAAGAGATATACAAAATGTAGGTGGAAAGATTGCAGGAATTATTTTAAATAAAATGCCAATTTCAATGAAAAAGTATGAAAATTCTTATTACTATGGAAAACATGAGCAAGGATGTTTTGAGACCGACAGAACAAATAAGATAGAAGTACAAGAAGTAGAAAATGGGGTAAGTATAGCAGAACCTATTATAAAAAAGGAAGATGAAGTACTAGAAGAGTTAAAACAATATCTGGACTTAAACAAAGAAAATGATGAGAAAATGGAAGAAGTGGAAGAAAGAATAGAAGAGAAAGTGCCAGAGAAGAAAAATGAAAAAAAGGCAAAGAGAGGAAAACGTTTAAAAGATGATTGATGTTCATTCTCATATTTTACCAGGAATTGATGATGGAGCAAGAACAGTAGAGGAAACTTATCAAATGTTAAAAGAAGCATATAATGCAGGATTTGAAACGATTATTTCTACTTCCCATTATATGGAAAATGTATATATGGCAAATAAGAAACAAAAAGAAACCTATATTCAAATGATACAATCAACATTAAAACAAAAACAAATAGAACTTAAGGTTTATAATGGAACAGAAGTATATAGTAATGATCATATGCTATCTCTCATAAAAAGTGGTGAGATAGCAACTTTAAATCATAGTAGATATGTGTTATTTGAACTTCCTATGAATCAAAATGTAATTTATTTTGATCAAATTATTTATGAATTAATTTCAATGGACTATGTGCCAATCATTGCTCATCCAGAAAGATACCAATATGTTCAAAAAAATCCTAATATGGTATTAAAGTGGATAGAGCAAGGAGCGTTATTACAAGTGAATTACGGAAGTTTTATAGGAATTTACGGAAAAAGTGTAGAAAAAACAGCAATGAAACTATTAAAACATAATATGATTCACTTTTTAGGATCGGATTGCCATAGAGGAGAGAGTATTTATTCTAAAATAGATCCAATAAAGGAAAAGCTGGAAAAAGAAATAGGAAAGGAAAAATTTCATAAATTATCATATTTAAACCCACTCCATATTGTTGAAAATAAAAAAATTGAAATTGAGGAACCTATTAAAATTAAAGGCTTTTTTAGGTAAGATATATAATAAAAATAGATTAAGTTATACAATTAAAAGAACTTATTGCTATTCTAAAATGGCAGTAAGTTTTTTTGTTGCATAAACATATTGCAAGTGGTATAATGCAAATAATCTTATTTTAGAAAAAAATGAATAAGAGTAGGATGATAAAAAAATGTCACCTAATAGAGAAAGGAAGAAACAGTATGAGAAAATATTTTGGAACAGATGGAATTAGAAGAATTGCAAATACAGAATTGTCACCAGAACTAGTATATAGAGTTGCAAAAGCAGGAGCGTATGTATTATCAAAGCATACCGATCATAGCCCAACAATTTTAATTGGAAGGGATACAAGAATCTCTGGAACATTAATAGAAAGTGCTATGACTGCTGGTTTTTTAAGTTATGGGGCAAACGTAAAAAGTTTAGGAGTGATTCCAACTCCAGCAGTAGCTTATTTAACAAAAAAATTAAAAGCAGATGCAAGTGTTGTTATTTCAGCATCTCATAATACTTATGAGTTCAATGGAGTAAAATATTTTAGTAATCAAGGAATGAAAATTCCAGATGATATTGAAGAAGAAATTGAAGATGTAATGGACTCCGGAAAGCTAGACGAACTTACAGCTGTTAATGAAAAAATAGGAATTGCAGAAAGAAGCGAGGAATTGATTGACGAATATGTATATTTCTTTAGAAAACATTTTGAAGAGGATATCGAAAAATATAACCGTGATGATTTTAAAGTCGTAATTGATACAGCAAATGGAGCAACATATCAGGTGGCAGAGAAAGTGTTTAAAACATTAAATATCAATCATAAAATTATTAATAATGCCCCAAATGGAATTAATATTAATAAAGGGTGTGGATCTACTCATTTAGATATGCTAAAAAAATATGTAGTAGAAAATGGATATAATTTAGGAATTGCTTATGATGGAGATGGAGATCGTTGTCTTCTAGTAGATGAAAAAGGAGAAGAAATTGATGGAGATAAGATTTTAGCAATTGTGTCAAATTATATGAAAGAAAAAGGAAATTTGAAAAAAGATACTGTTGTAGCTACCGTAATGAGTAACTTAGGTCTTGCGAAGTATGCAGAAGAAAATAGTTTGAATTTCGTACGTACCAAAGTTGGAGACCGTTACGTACTAGAAGAAATGTTAAAAAATGGATATAATATCGGAGGCGAACAATCCGGTCATGTTATATTCTTAGACTATAACCCAACTGGAGATGGAATTTTAACATCTCTTATGTTTATTCGTGTCTTGTTAGAAAAAAATGTATCAGCAACAGAATTAGAGAAAATAATAAAGATATATCCACAAGTTTTAGTAAATGCTAAAGTAGCAAGTGATAAAAAATATGATTTCGAAAAGGATGCAGTAATCAGAAGCGAAATGGAAGCTTTAGAAAAAGAATTTTCAGGAAACGGAAGAGTATTAATACGTCCTTCTGGAACAGAGCCACTAGTAAGAGTTATGATTGAAGGGGCCGATCAAGAATATATTACACAAAAAGCAAAGGCATTAGCTGAATTGATTGAATTGCGTTTAAAATAATAAATAGAATCGAATAATGGATAAAATTCAGGAAGGGGAGAAAGCAAAGATATGGAACCAAAAACTTTTTATGTTACAACACCAATTTATTATCCAAGTGGAAAATTTCACATAGGAACAGCATATACTACGGTATTAGCTGATACCATAAGAAAATACAAAAAAATGAGAGGATATGATACTTATTTTTTAACTGGCCTTGATGAACATGGACAAAAGATCCAAGAAGTAGCACAAAAAAATGGGATTACACCTCAAGAACATGTAGATAATATGGCAGATCAAGCAAAAAAATTATGGAAGTTAATGGATATTTCCTATGATGATTTTATTCGAACAACAGAAGAAAGACATACAAAAGTAGTAGAGCAAATATTTGATAAATTAATGGAACAAGGAGATATTTATAAAGGTGAATACGAAGGCTGGTATTGTGTACCATGTGAGACTTATTTTACAGATACACAATTGGTAGAAGGGAAATGTCCAGATTGTGGTAGAGAAGTAAAAAAGATGAAAGAAGAGGCATATTTTTTTAACATGAAAAAATATGCAGATCGCTTAATTGAATTTTATGAAGAAAATCCTAATTTCATTGAGCCAGAATCAAGAAAAAATGAATTATTTAACAATTTCTTAAAACCAGGTCTAGAAGATTTATGCATTACTCGTACTACATTTGATTGGGGAGTAAAAGTAAAAAAAGATCCAAAACATGTTATTTATGTATGGCTAGATGCATTAACAAACTATATTACAGCTTTAGGCTATGGTTCCGAAGACGATACAAAATTTAAAAAATATTGGCCAGCAGACTTACAAATCGTTGGAAAAGATATTATTCGTTTTCATGGTATTTATTGGCCAATATTCTTAATGGCATTAGATTTGCCTCTTCCTAAAAAAATATACGCACACGGCTTTATTATGATGAAAGACGGAAAAATGTCGAAATCAAAAGGAAATGTGGTATATCCAGAAATGTTAATTGAACGATATGGCCTTGATGCAACAAAATACTTTTTAATGAGAGAATTTTCTTATGGGCAAGATGCGGTATTTTCGCCAGAAGGATTTGTCGAAAGATTTAATTTTGACTTATGCAATGATTTAGGTAATTTATTAAATCGTACGATAGGAATGATTAATAAATATCAAGCAGGTATTGTAAAACCATCAATGGAAAATAAAAGTGAGATTGATAAAAATCTAGAAGAATTTACAGAGAAACAGATTCAAAAAGTAGAAGAAAATATGGATTCGATCCATTTAAGTAATGCATTAACTGAAATTTGGAATTTGATTGCGAGAACCAATAAATATATTGATGAAACGGCTCCTTGGATTTTAGCAAAAAATGAGGAAGATTCAGAAACATTAAATTCTGTATTATATCATTTAGTAGAGAACCTAAGGAAAATAGCAATTATGTTAAATCCTTTTATGCAAGATACTTCAAAGAGTATTATGGAACAATTAGGAATCGAAAAAGAAGAATTAAAGAAGTGGGATAGTATAAAAGAAGGTAGTACAATAGAAGAAATTCATGTGATTGAAAAGGGAGAACCTTTATTTATGAGGTTGGATCAAACAGAAGAAGTAGAATATATAAAAAACGAAATGAAAAAGTAAGAGGTAAAATGAATGGGAAAATTATTTGTAATAGATGGAACAGATGGAAGTGGAAAACAAACACAGTTTGAAAAATTAAAGGAGAGATTAACAGAAGAAGGGATTGATTACCGAGTAGTTAGTTTTCCTAATTATGATGATCCTTCCTCTTCTTTAGTAAAAATGTATTTATCAGGAGAATTTGGAGAAAATGCGAAAGAAGTAAGTCCATATATTGCTTCTACCTTTTATGCAGCAGATCGTTATGCAACTTATAAACGCTTTTTAGAAAAATATTATCAAGAAGGTGGATTGATATTAGCAGATAGGTATACAACAGCTAATATGGTACATCAGGCAGGAAAAATTAAAGAGAAAAAGGAAAGGGAAAAATTTTTAGATTGGCTTTGGGATTTTGAATTTAATTTATATGGACTACCAGTTCCAACAAAAGCATTCTTCTTAAATATGCCTCCAGAATATGCTTTAAAATTAATGGAACATAGAGAAAATAAATTCACACATACGGATAAAAAAGATATTCACGAAAGAGATAAAAATCATATTATTGATAGCTATGAGGCAGCTTGTGATTTAGTAGATAAATATAATTGGTACGATGTAAAATGTGTAAAAAATTCTGAGATTAGGCCAATCGAAGAAATTCATGAAGAAATTTATGAGGAAATAAAAAAATATTTATAGGAAAAAAGAATGGATAACAAAAATTAATAAATAATATTACTCTTCATAAAATAATAGTATAAACTAAAAATAAAAATAGGAGAAAAATATGTATGATTGTATTGTGATAGGAAAGGGACCTGCGGGAATAACAGCAAGTATTTATATGAAAAGGTCAAACCTTAATTGCCTAGTCATTGGAAAAAGTGAAAGTGCACTTATGAAGACAAATCGTATTGAGAATTATTATGGATTTCCAAATTCGATTTCTGGTAAAGAATTATTTTTTTATGGTACAAAACAAGCAGAAAATCTAAAAATAGAAATGAAGGAAGAAGAAGTAATTTCTATTGAGATGAGAGAAAACTTTATCGTAAAAACAAGAGACAACGAATATGAGGGAAAAACAATCTTAATTGCAACCGGAACAGGAAGAAAAGTACCAAGTATAAAGGGAATTAAGCAATTTGAAGGAAAAGGAATTAGTTATTGTGCAATTTGCGATTCTTTCTTCTATCGAAATAAGAATGTAGCTGTTTTAGGAAGTGGAGATTATGCCATGCATGAGGCAGAAGTTTTAAAACCTGTTGCTAAATCTGTTGTACTTATAACAAATGGAAAGGAAACGGTACAAAATCGAAATAATTCCTTTGAAGAGATTGAAACTCCAATTGAAGAAATAATGGGAGAATCTACTGTATCCGAAGTTCGTTTTATAGATGGAACAAATTTAAAAGTAGAAGGAATATTTGTTGCAGAAGGGATTGCTTCTAGTTCCGATTTTGCAAGAAAATTAGGAATTGTATTAGACGAAACAGGAAAAAATATAAAGGTAAATCAAAATATGGAAACGAATATTCCTGGAGTATATGCTGCTGGAGACTGTACAGGAGGAATTTTGCAAATTTCAAAAGCAGTATATGAAGGTACCGTAGCTGGACTTAGCGTTTCAAAAAAGATGAGAGAACAAAAATAAAGAGAAAGGATGATTGTATGAAAGTATTAGCTTTGTCAAAAAATGATTATGAAAAAGAGGTTTTAAATTCAGATAAACCAGTTTTAATTGATTTTTGGGCACCTTGGTGTGGACCATGTAGAATGATGTCACCTATAGTAGATGAAATTGCAGAAGAGAATGAAGGAATAAAAGTATGTAAGGTAAATGTAGATGAAGAGCAAGATCTTGCAATGCAATTTAATGTAATGAGTATTCCAACTCTTGTAGCAATAAAAAATGCTAAAGTTGTAAACTCGGTAGTTGGTGTAAAATCAAAAGAGGAAGTATTAAATCTTTTTAAATAGTAAAAAGCAAATATTTTTTGAACAAAATAAGATATAAAATGGCATGATAACATTACATCATTCATTCATGCCATTTTATGATACATAATTCAAATTCTATAGATTACTTTAAAAATGATATTTGTAAAACTTTATTCGAAAGGAGAATTTATTTGGATCTGGATTTTTTAAAAAACATAGGGGGTAAAGAAAAGAATTTTGATATCAATATGTTTAGAGAAGAATTAGCCAATAAATTAAAAGAAATGGAAAAAAAATATACAATTGACCGATTTGAAGGAAATATTGCAATTTGTGAAGAGAGAGAATCTGGAGAAATAATAGAAATTCCAAAGGATCAGTTGCCGGAAAATATTAAAGAAGGAACAATATTAAAAAAAGGAAAAGATGGATATGAAATAGATCTTTTAGAAGAACAGGAAGTTCAAAAAAGAATTAAAGATAAAATGGACAAATTATGGGATTAAAAAATGAAAAGGTTGGGGGAGAATATGGAACATAAGATAAAAAAAGAAAAACGAAAAGAAAATAATAAGGAAAAAAAGCCTTTTTGGACAATCGATAAAGTTTTCTACATTATTGCTTTTTTTATTGTAGTTGCTTTAGGAATAATAGGAAAAGATTATGATTGGAATGCTGTTTTAAACGCTTCTGCAATTGAAAATCAGATAGATAATGAAGTTCAAGTTTCTAATATAGTAGAAGATAAAACAAATACAACTTCACAAACAGAGGGAAAAATAAAAGTTTATTTCATTGATGTTGGACAAGCAGATAGCATTCTTGTAATAGATCAAGAAAAAACAATGTTAATTGATGCCGGAACAAACGAAGCTGGTAGTAAGGTTGTAGACTTTCTAAAAAAACAAAATATTACCCAAATAGATTATTTAATCGGTACACATCCACATGAAGATCATATTGGCGGATTAGATGATGTAATCAAGAATTTTGAAATTGGACAAATCTATATGCCAAAAGTGCAAACAAATACAAAAACTTTCGAAGATGTATTAGATGCTGTTTCTAAAAAAGGACTTACGATTCATGCACCACAAGAAGGGGAAACATTTACTTTAGCAAATGCTAATTGTACCGTTATGTCAAAAGAAAGTAACAAATCGGAAGAAAATTTGAATTTAGCTTCTATTGTTATTCGAATGACTTATGGAGAACAAAGTTTCTTATTTATGGGTGACAGTGAAAAGGAAAACGAAGAGCAAAGAACATGGCTACAAACAGATATTTTGAAAGTTGGGCATCATGGATCCAACACTAGTACCTCAGAAGATTTTTTAAAACAAGTAAAACCTGAAATTGCAATTATATCAGTTGGAAAAGATAATTCTTATAGACATCCAAATGAAGAAATTTTAAGTAGACTAAAAGAGATTGGAGCAAAAATTTTTAGAACAGATGAAAGTGGAACGATTTTAATTACAAGTGATGGAAAAGATTATAGTATAGAAACGAATATTGCTTCTTAAATTTAGGTAAAAAGGATTTTAAAGATATAAGAAAAAATGAAAACGGATCAAGCTTTTATTTTAATATATTAGCGATAAACAAAAGAATATAAATTAATCGAGAAAGGAGATGGGATGTTTTAATCCCGACAAAACATGAAAAATCATATTAAACAAATACACATTTCAATAATTGTACTTACATTTGTATTATTATTATTAGGAGTTTTTAATCAAAATTTATGGTTTGATGAAGCTTATTCTGTTGGGCTTGCAAACCAAAATTGGGGAAATCTAATTATTTCAGGAGCTTACGATGTTCATCCAATTTTATATTATATGTTTTTAAAAGTATTTACAATGATATTTGGAAATAGCATGATAGCATTTCGTATTTTTTCTGTGATTCCAATTGTGCTTTTATCCATTTTTTCTTATACCCATATTCGCAAAGAATTTGGAGAAAAGGTTGGTGCCTATTTTGCTTTTATCTTATTGTTTTTACCAGTAACATTCCATTATGGAACGCAAATTAGAATGTATAGTTTAAGCATGTTATTCCTTGCAATTACTGCTTTTTATGCGTATAAAGCTTATAAGGAAAATGAACGTCAAAGAAAAAATTGGATTCTATTTGCTGTCTTTAGTGTGTTAAGTGCTTATACACATTATTTGGGATTAGTTACGATTGGAATGATTAATCTTACATTACTATATTTTATTATTCGATATAAAAGAGAATTATTAAAAAAATGGTTTATTTATGGAATTATACAATTTATAGCTTATTTACCAGGATTATTGATTTTTGCCTTTCAATCATCAAAAGTAGCAAAAGGTTTTTGGATTAGTGTAAATTACCCAAATATTTTTATGGAAATTGTCGAATTTTTCTTTAAAGATACAATAAATTCTCCAATTCCTGCTATTTTTGGATTAGTAGTGTTTGTTTATACATTACTTAGATTACATACTTTATATATGCAAGATAAAGAAAAAATAAGACCGATACTTGCTGCTTTATGGATTTGTGGCTTAGTAATTGGAATTTCTTTACTAGTATCTTTGTTTAGACCAATCTTTATTCCAAGATATATGTTACCAATGAGTTCTCTTGCAATTTTCGCACTTGCTTATACACTTTCAAATGATGAAAGAAAATGGATCAAGGGAGTTATTTGTATTGGATTAATTGCTCTTTCGATATGGAATGGATATACTTATTGGAACAGTGCATATTCGGAAGAAAATCAAAAGCCATTTGCAGAAGTAAGAGATCAGGTACAAGACCAAGATATATTTATTTATACAACGATTGGACCTGGAAGCTTAATGGCGATGGAATTTAATGAAAATCAACAATATTTTTATAATAAAGATCATTGGGATGTAGAAGTGGCATATGGAGCATTTAAGCCACAAATGGAATGTATTGAGACATTAAAAGAATTAGAAGACTATCATGGAAGAATCTGGGTAATTGATTCTGCATATACCAATTTATACGATGAATTAAAACAAACAGAAGGATATAGTTTAACGAAAGAGACTGTTAGTTTTTATCATCCTTTTAGTGGAGATACTTTTAAGATATCTCTTTTCGAAAAAAAATAAAAAATTTTTAGTTCATTGACAAATTTCGACAGAAAATAATCGACACAATATGCTATAATTTTATTGTAGGAGGGATGAATATGAAAAATAATACTCTTGCAATAAAAGTTAACAGGTTGAAACTAGAAAGAATGATTCTTGAGGGAGAAGACTATGATAAAATTCTTAAACAAAGTCAGAAACTTGATAAATATATAAATATCGCAATGAAGGAAAGGCTAGAAAAATTAGAGAAGAATAAAAAATAAAAGAGCAGATACGCGAAAAACACCTCGCGCTTATGTTGGTCATAATGAATTTATGACTCGATATTTTAGCAAGGCGCCTTTCAACGAAAGCTCTTTTATTTGATTTTATCTATCCTTCTCTTCTAAAATAGGAATTATTACTACCAATACAGAATTTGATCAAATATGTATTTTGTTAAAAAAAGACAAAATAGCAACTAGATCTTGAATTTTTGAAAGTTTGAAACTGTTAAGATAAAAAATGCATGAGAATATGAAAAAACATGAAAAAATTTTAAAACGTTATTTTATGTACCTGTATGCTTTTGACCTGTGTGCCTATTCAGGCGATGGTCATGACGATTGGTATTACCGATAAGGGAGGGGAGCGTTAACTCCCTTCTATATTATAAAAAATAATAAAGGGGAGATTATAATGAAAGAAGAATATGATGTAAAAAAAATGAAAAATGAAGAAAGTAATGTGAATAGGAAATGTAATCGAAAATTTAAATCCTGGAAATTTGTTATTGTATTTATTATAGTACTTATTATTATTTTATTTATTGCTTCTACTATAAGAAAATATGTGATTTTATTAGGTAATAATGAAAATTTACAAAATGTAATAAATTCTAATAATTATCATTGGAAAATTGATACCTATAGTGAAAATTCTATTTTTTCACAGGAAATTTATAAAAAAGATGATAAGCATCTTTATATAAGTTATAGCAATAATAAAAGTATTTATGAAACGATTTCCCCTGTAGTATATGCTATTTATTATGATGGACAAAACACATATATTTATAACGAAGATGAAAAAACGAAAATAAAATATTATACTACTTCAGAAGGTGATACAAATAAAGATATTTTTATTCCAGAAAAGTTGAAATCTTCCGATATTTTGTTAAGAAGTATCTTTTCAAAAATTGATACAACGATAATGAATGGAAAAAGTTGTTATAGGATAATACCTAGTAGAATATTGATTAATAATAACTTAGATGATGATAATATTGAATATATTGAAAAGGATACTGGTTTCCCAATAAGAAGTATTTCAACAAATAATTTAAGTAATTATACTGGGATGTGTGAATATTCAATGGAGTTGAATACAGTAACAGATAATGACTTAATAATTCCTAATATCGAAGAATATAGACCATATGAGGAGATAAAAGAAATGATAACACCAAATGAAGATGAATAGTGATGAATAAAATATTAGATAAATTAAAAATACAAATTTTAAATATATAGAAATAAGAGCAATATGAACACTAAACATATTGCTCTTTTATTTGATTTTATCTATCCTTCTCTTCTAAAATAGGTGTAATATTTTGTTTAAAGGATAGATACCAATTCATACCATTTCTATTTTGACGAATCATCTCCATTTGTTTTTGAAGTTCATGAAATGTTTTTGGAGGAGGTAATAACATTGGATCTCCAGGACTCCAATTAGCAGGTGTAGAAGCATTATTACAATCTGCATATTGAAGAGCAGTTAATAATCGAATGATTTCGGGAATACATCTTCCGAATGTTCATAGGATAAATCAATATTGCCCTTATAATACCTTTATCGTCAATAATAAAAACATTTCGAACCGTTTGAGTATTGCTGACTTCATTGGATATCATGCCATATTTACGGGCGATAGAGCCGTTTTGATCGGCAATAATCGGAAATGGTACTTGTAAACCGGTTTTACAAAAAATATCGTATAACCAAGCTAAATGAGAATTGTTACTATCAACACTAAGACCAATTAAACATGTATTTACTTTTTCAAAATATGTATTTGCCCTAGAAAATGCAATAATTTCTGTTGTACAAACTGGAGTAAAATCACCTGGATGAGAAAAAAGAATAATCCATTTTCCTTTATAATCGGAAAGTTTAATATTTCCCATCGTAGTTTCTGCCTCAAATTCTGGTGCATACATACCAATCTTTACATTCCCGTTCATCATAATTTCATAATCCATATAAAAAAAGTCTCCTTTCATTTTTTATTGCATAGGAAATTTCGATAGAAATTTATTTTTTATATAATCTATGTAAAAGTGGGAAAAGATGTTACATATAGGATAGAAAAAATCATAAAAAATGAAAAAATGAAAACAATAATAAAGAATCTAAAATAAGGAGGTAAATATGGAAGCAAATCAAAGAATAAATTGTACAGTAGGAAGCTGTAAATATAATGATCATTCAGAACAGGAGTGTAAATTAGATAGTATTATTGTTACACCAAAACAGAATTGTAATACAAAAAAGCCAAATGAATCAATTTGTTCTAGTTACAAAAACCAAGAAGAGTAGAAAAGAAAAAATGTTCTATGACATAAAAAAATGCAGTCATAGAGCATTTTTTTTTAGAAAAAGATTAATTATTTGACTATAAGGATTGACATGACTGAAAAATAGAAATACAATCTAACTATAAAAATAATTATAAAAAATAAATTAAGGAGGGCGATTATATGCCATTAGTAACAACAAAAGAGATGTTTGAAAAATCAATGAAAGAACATTTTGCAATTGGAGCATTTAATGTTAATAATATGGAAATTATTCAAGGTATCGTAGATGCTGCCGCAAAACAAAATTCACCAGTTATTTTACAAGCTTCTTCAGGAGCAATTAAATATGCAAGAGTGAATTATTTAATGAAGATGGTAGAGGCAGCTCTGGAAGAGCACGATATACCAGTTGCTCTACATTTAGATCACGGACCAGATTTCGAAACTTGTAAAATGTGTGTAGATAGCGGATTTACTTCTGTAATGATTGACGGATCAAAATATGATTTTGAAGAAAATGTTCGAATTACAAAAGAAGTAGTAGATTATGCACATGCACATGGAGTTGTAGTAGAGGCAGAACTTGGAAAACTTGCAGGAATTGAAGATGATGTAAATGTAGCTGCTGAAGATGCAATGTATACAGATCCAGATCAAGCTGCAGAATTTGTAAAAAGAACAGGATGTGATTCTTTAGCAATTGCAATTGGAACAAGCCATGGTGCATATAAATTTAAAGGGGAAGCTAAATTAAGATTTGATATTTTAAAAGAAATTAAAGAAAAAATACCAAATACGCCAATCGTATTACATGGTGCATCTACAGTAATTCCAGAGTTAGTAAAATTATGTAATGATAATGGAGCAAACATACCAGGAGCAAAAGGAGTACCAGACGAGATATTAAAAGAAGCAAGTATATCAGGGGTATCTAAGATTAATGTGGATACAGATTTAAGACTTGCTATGACAGGTGCAATTAGAAAAGTATTTACAGAAGATCCAGCAGCTTTTGATCCTAGAAAATACTTAAAACCAGCAAGAGACCTAATTACAGAAACAGTAGAACATAAAATAAGAGATGTATTTGGTTCAAGTAATAAAGCGTAACTAAAATTTTTTTGGGAGTACTTAGTGTAAAATAATAAAAATAAAGGGGAGAATAAAAATGAAAAAGAAAATTACGATATTTTTCGCAATTGTAATAATATTATTAGGACTTTTTGGACTAACGGGTTGTAATCTACTAGAAAATAATGATAATAAGGAAGAAAATAAGGTAGAAGTACAAGAAGAAAATAGTTTAGACGGATTAGCTGTATATCAAGAGGAAGAAGATGCAAACTATAAGCTTTGTGAAGACATGGAAGGAATTACTTTTAAATGTCCTTCTAATTATACATCAGTAGGAAAAAGTTCAAGTCAACCAATTTATATGGATCCAGACGTACCAGGAGCAAGCGTAAATGTAGTATCAGAAAATATGCCAAGTATGCTTTCTTTTGAAGGATATATAGAAGCATCAAAAGCCTCTGTAAAGAATCAATCACAAATGACTATTTTAGGAGATATTACTACAGAATACATTAATTTAAACGGAGTAAAAGCAGCAAAATTAATTTATCAAGCAAAACAATCTAATATGGAACTAGATATTACACAAATTGTACTAGAAAAAGAAGGAAAAGTTTATGTATTTTCACTAGGTGGACTTACAAAAGATCGAGAAGTATTAGCACCAAAATTTGACAAAATTATAAAATCAATTAAATAAATGAAAATGTAAATTTTTTATAAAATATAAAACGACAAAAAAACATCTATCTTACATGTAAGATAGATGTTTTTTCATATTTATTTATCTAGATGTCTTTTCATATACATTTCAGCATCTTTCTTTTTTAGATCTTCTCGTTTATCAAATAATTTTTTTCCTTTTCCAATTCCCAATTCCACTTTTACAAAGCTTCCTTTAAAATATAGGCTAATAGGAACCAAAGTATATCCTTTTTGTTTAATTAGCCCGACAAGTTTAAAAATCTCTTTACGATTTAATAAAAGTTTTCTTTGTCTTAGGGGATCTTTATTAAAAATATTTCCATGTTCGTAAGGACTAATATGCATACCGAAAATATAGCATTCACCATTTATAATAGCAGCATAGGTGTCTTTCATATTTACTTTTCCATTACGAATGGACTTGATTTCCGTTCCAGAAAGAACAATACCAGCTTCTAAAGTATCTATAATTGTATAATTATGTCTAGCTGTTGGATTTTTAGCAATTAATTTATTCATAATATTAACCTTCTTCTTAAAATTTAAAAGTATTATAACATATGAAAAATAGAATGAAAAGAGGAAGGATAACGAATTAGATTTATTTATATATGTATATTGCTTGTAAAATAGAGAAAATGAAAAGGTAGTAAAATAACAAAAGGGGTTGAAATTATTATAAATATTTAAAAGACTTAAATATTATGATAATAAAATCAATCCCTTTTGTTTTAAAGTATATTACGATTATTCATGATGGTTATTGTTATTATTAGATCTCATTGCAAAATACCAAATTGCTCCAATAATACCTAAAGCAAGAGTTGCTACAATAAGCCATACCCAAACGTTGTTGTTCATACCAGCTGTGGAACCATTCCCTGTTGATGTTCTAGTTGCACTGTAATTTGCTCCATTCCCAGAGTGATCTGTCATTGTATTTAAACCTGCACCCA
Source organism: Candidatus Merdicola faecigallinarum (assembly GCA_018714565.1). Lineage (GTDB taxonomy): Bacteria > Bacillota > Clostridia > TANB77 > CAG-508 > Merdicola > Merdicola faecigallinarum. The sequence goes on from DVNH01000047.1 coordinate 31,486, forward strand.
TACCATTTACTACATTTTGAGCTCCATCTCTTGTCATATTTGTTCCTTCTTTAACAATATTACTAGCACCTTTACCAGTATTTTCTATTACATTTTCTGCATTTTGAACAGTATCTCTTACTGCATTTGTTGCTTTTTGCATTTCTTGATTAGCAAAAGAAAAATTAGCAACAAAAAGACAAGCAAGAAGAATCGCAATTCCCAAAGCTAATTTTTTTATAGAACTTGACATATGAGGCCTCCTTTTTATTTTGAAAATTGATTCACTTGAAAGAATATTAGAAGCAAAAATAGAAGAAAAACAAAAAACTATATATTTTTTATTTTAATCTTATTTAGCTTCATTATTAGTATGAAAAGAAACGACAAAAATATACAAACAAAAAAATACAATTCTATTATTTGAATAAGAATTGTATTTTTGGTAATTTTTATTATATAAAAAACTAAAATTATTATTTAATGTTTTAGTCGTATTAAAATTGCGATACTAAGTAAAATAAGAAGGATTCCAATCACAATTAACATGATATTTAAGATATTGGTTAATCCAAAATCAGATTCAGGAATGGTACTTAGATTACTAACTCTTGGTGTATCTGATGTATCTTGAGTGGAAGATGTCTCATTTGTTGCTTCTGATTCACCAGTAACTGCGGTATTGTCAGAAGTAGAGGTGTTCTGAGATGTGTCATTACCAGTTAAATTCATATCAATATCATCTACTGCAAAAACAGCACATGAAAAAAACATGATCATTGCTATTATAACCAATAATGTAGTTGCTATTCCTTTTTTTATCATAAGTTAGACCTCCTAAAAGATATAATATTAATTTATATTATCTTATTTTCATGTTATTATCATACACAAAAAAAATAAAAATGTCTATAAAATTTGGAAAAATAATAAAAAAATGATACAATGCTAAAATTCTTTGCAAAATATTAAACTATAAAACAGGAAAAATACTATAAAAATCAATGCTTTGGGAAAATTATAAAACATAAGTTTTTAATATAAGAAATAATAGGTCAAAATATAAAGTTATGGAAAATTTCTTGACTTATTGTTTTTTATTATTATATACTTTTTTTTATTTAGAATGTTATAATTATTTTGAGTTAAACAAATAGTAAGTTGTGGAGGTAAGTAGTTAATGAATAAAATGATTGCGTATTGTGGTCTGAATTGTGAAAAATGTGACGCATACATTGCAACAATAAATAACGATCAAGAGTTGCGAAAGAAAACAGCGAAACTATGGGCTGAATTAAATAATGCACCTATTCTTCCTGAACATATTAACTGTAAAGGTTGTCGTGTTGAAGGTGTTAAAACAGTTTTTTGCGATAGTATATGTGGCATTCGAAAATGTGCGTTAAAGAAAGGTGTTGCTACTTGTGGCGACTGTCCGGATTTAGAAAGATGTTCAACTGTTAGTGAAATCCTAAAGAATAATCCGTCTGCTTTGGAAAATTTGAAAGGATAGATTATAAGTTGAAAGTGAGATGTAAAATGGAAAATATAAAAAGAGAAGAATTAGAAAAATTAGTTGGAACTGATAAAGTTAATATTTTTTATAAAATTGTTGATGAGATAACTTTGTTATATGATATGGATCAAACTTGGAATAATGGTGGCAAAAAATGGACTTATGAATATAAGTTTAGAAAAAGCGGGAAAACTTTATGTGCGTTTTATTTCAAAGAAAATATGTTGGGCTTTATGATTATTTTTGGTAAAGCAGAAAGAACTAAAGTTGAAGAAATAAGAAATGAACTTTCATCTGATATACTAGAAACTTATGATAATGCTCAAACATTTCACGATGGAAAATGGGTTATGTTTAATATAACTGACTATTCAATGATAGAAGATTTTAAAAAATTACTTTTTATAAAAAAGAAACCTAATAGAAAATAACTATTAACTCATATAGTTACACAATTATAACGGCACATATAATTAAGTAAAAATTTGAAAGTGAGTTGAAAAATATGGCAAATGAAAGTAAAAAAGATTTTAATGCAATGATGAAAAACAATAAAGATATGCCTAAAATACAAATTGTAGAAGATGAAAAAACGATAAAAAAATATGGTGGGACGAAAATGTTTTTTGCACCTCCACTTTTCTACGATAAACTAATGAAAAAAGTTCCAAAGGAAAAGTTAATTACAGTAACTCAAATGAGAGATTATCTTGCAAAACAAAATAATGCTGATTTTACTGATCCAATGACTGCCGGAATATTTATAAATATTTGTGCTTGGGCTAGTTATCAAAGACAAGAAGATATTACACCATATTGGAGAACATT
>DVNH01000048.1 GCA_018714565.1 Candidatus Merdicola faecigallinarum
AGTTCTTTAATTGAATTTTATTTGAGAATATCTCTCCATTTTCAAAACTTAAGGTAATTGGATCTAAATTTTCAAATCCAGTTGTTGTGATCGTATCTTTATAGAATGTATTTTCTACTTTTTGTCCTACTTCATTTTCATATATATAGCTTCCTTCGATCTCATAACTTGTGTTTGGAGTTAAACCTTTTACTTCTATACTTCCTGAAGTGGTGTATGTTTTTCTTAAATAAATTCTTCCATCTTTTCTAAAAATGAATGTTACTGGTTCTAAGATTTTACTACTTGGATCTTTTATCGTTAATTCTGTACTTGCTGTATACACATTTGCTTTAAATGGACTACAAGTTACTTCTGGTTTGATATATGCTCCTGGTTGTGGTTCTTCTTCCTCTTGTTGTTCTTCTGGTTCTTCTTTTTCTACTTTTTCTTGGTTTCTCTCATTTTCTTTGCTAGTATCTTCCTCTACGATTTCTTCTTTTGTTGCTACTTGGTTTTCTGTTTGATTTAATCTTAATACTGTTAATAACTCTTCATACCTTACTTCTTTTTCCCCTATTTTTATCTTTGATTGTGTATCAATGTCTTTTATTTCTTTGTATCTTAGCGTATCTTTTTTTATTTCATAATAGCGGATTTCTTCTTTATCAAAATAGATATTACTATTTACTGGTATCGTACATTCATTTGCTACTGTCTGAATTTTGATTTCTTTTAAGTTTGTAAAGATATTACTTTCGTTCTTTAAAAAGATATATTCTTTTTCATCCACTCTTTCTAGATCACTTTCGTTATATACAATTCCATTCGATACTGTTAAGCTTGGGTATCCAGATACTTCTTCAAATTCGCTTGTGATTAATTTTATTTCTTGGGATAAGTTATATAACGCTGTATTATCGTTAATATAAATTGGATAACTTAAATTAATTTCCTCTTTCTTGTTTTCTCCTACAAAGTAGTCATTTACTTTTTTATATAACTTATCTTGTTCATATACTTTTGTTAAAAATATACTTTTTTTATTATTATCTTCTTCACTATTGTTTCCCAATAAAGTTTCTGTGATTTCTTTTCCTGAGATGGCATATCCTTCATATTCAATTCTCATGATTTCTCTAAAGTTTAGAAATATATAATAAATTGCAATTGTTAATATAATAAAAACAATGAGTCCTATCATTAAAAAAATTGGACTTTTTACTTTTCTTCCTTTTGTGTTTCTTTTTACTTCTTTTTTGGACATTTTTAGCACCCTCTCTTCATTTTTAGGCATAAATATTGGGAAATATTTATGCCTTTTCTTTTGTTCTTTTAAATTATAGCACAGAGTACCTAACTTGTAAACTAGTTATTTTATGGATAAGTTTTCCTTACTCAAGGTTCTTTTGGCGTGGTTAAAATTAATAAGAGTTTCTTATAAAATATCTATAATGAAAAGAAGGGAGGATTTACAATAAATGATTTATATTAGGGTAAAGGATATATTAAAAGAGAAAAAAAAATCAAAATATTGGCTTATAAAAAATATGAAACGGAGGTTATCAAGCAATTAGCCATTTAATGAATAATGAAACCACAAGTATTCATTTTGATACATTAGATCGATTATGCGAATTATTAGATTGTAAACCTGGAGATATTTTGGTAAAAAAAGAAGATGATTCCTGAAAAAGAGGGAAAAAAAGAAACGCAAACGGCAATATAAAAGCAAATAAACCTCAAAAAGTTCTGAGGTTTATTTGCTTTTTGAAAAAGTGGCTTTGCCACTTTTTTATTACGTAGGAAATTTCTAACAAAATTTTTGAAGTAATAAGGTTAAGTTTCTTTAGTCTGTACGATTGCGAAGCAATCTGTACATCATTGACATATTTTATTTCCTAATACTTTTCCACCAATAATATGAAAATGTAAATGCATTACTTCCTGTCCAGAATCTCTTCCAGAATTTGTTACCACACGATATCCTGATTCTGCTACACCTTGCTCTTTCGCTATTTTATTAATTACTAAATGAATCCTTCCTATTAAAGAAATATCTTCTTCTTTAATATCCTTTATTGAATCGAAATGTTTCTTAGGTATTACTAAAATGTGAACTGGTGCTATTGGATTAATATCTTTAAAAGCTACTATTTCTTCGTCTTCATATACAATAGTAGATGGTATTTCTTTTCTTACAATTTTACAAAATAAACAATTATCCATTTTCATTCCCTCTTCCTATTCTTGAATTAATATTGCTTTTATTCTTCTAACACCTGACGAACTTGATTCCTCTTTTTTAATTTTAAATTTTCCAAGCTCTCCTGTGTGACTTACATGTGGTCCTCCACAAATCTCTTTACTAAAATCCCCAATTGCGTATACTTTTACTTTATCTCCGTATTTATCCGTAAATAAACCAATTGCCCCTGATTTTTTTGCATCCTCATAACTCATTTCTTCGCATGTAACCGCTAAATCTTTTTGAATTTGTTCGTTTACTAAATCTTCTACTTTTTGTATTTCTTCTTTTGTCATTTTTTGTGGATGTGTGAAGTCAAAACGTAATCTTTCTGAAGTGATATTAGATCCATTTTGTTTTACATGTTCTCCTAATACTTCTCTTAATGCTTCATGTAATAAATGAGTTGCCGTATGATAAGCTGTTGTAATTTCATTTTGTTCTGCAAGACCACCTTTAAATTTTTGTTCACTACCCAATCTAGATTTTTCTTGATGCATTTTAAATAATTCTTCAAATTCTTGCATATTAATTTTAAATCCTTGTTCTTTTGCTAATTCTTCTGTTATTTCTGGTGGAAATCCAAAAGTATCATATAATCGAAATACTGTTTTTCCATCAATGCTTTTCTTTCCTTCTTGTTCTGCTTTTGCAACTGCCTTTTCAAATTCCCTTTCTCCATGAGACAATGTTGCTACAAATTTATCTTTTTCTTCTATGATAACTTGGGTAATTGTTTGTTTATTTTCTTCTAAATATGGATACATCTCTTTTAATATTTCTATATTTAAATAAATTAAATCTTTTGTTTCTTCTAAATTAATTTCTAGTTTTCTTAAATGTCTTATCATTCTTCTAATTAATCTTCTTAAAATATATCCTCTATCAATGTTACTTGGTCTTCCACCATCTGCAATAATCATCATACTAGCTCTTAAATGTTCTGCTACAATTCTTCTACTATGGATATCATCTACTTTAGCAAGTTTTTCTAAATGTTCCATCATTGGAGCAAATAATTCTGTTTCATATGGTGTTTTCTTACCTTGTAATAACATTGTCATTCTTTCTAATCCAAGTCCTGTATCCACATTATGTTGTTTTAATTTTGTAAGGGTTCCATCCTTATGTTTAAAATATTGCATAAATACATTATTCCAAATTTCAACATACTTTCCACAATCACAGTCTGGATTACAATTTTTAGAACATGGTTCTTTTCCTGTATCATAAAAAATTTCTGTATCTGGTCCACATGGTCCTTCTTCTCCTGCAATCCACCAATTATCTTTTAAGAAATAAATTCTTTCTTCTGGAATTCCCGCTTCTTTCCAATATTTTGCTGCTTCTTCATCTTTTGGTGCCTCTTCATTTCCCGCAAAACAAGTAACAGAAAGTTTCTCTACTGGAATTTCTAATTCTTTTGTTAAAAATTCAAAACTCATCTGGATAGATTCTTTTTTAAAATAGTCTCCTAAAGACCAATTTCCAAGCATTTCAAAATAGGTTAAATGACGATTGTCCCCTACTTCTTCAATATCATTCGTCCTTAAACATTTCTGATAATCAGTTAATCTTGTTCCTTCTGGATGTTTCTCTCCTAATAAATATGGTACAAGTGGTTGCATTCCTGCTGTTGTAAATAAAACAGATGGATCGTTTTCAGGAATTAATGGTGCACTTGGTATAATTTTGTGACCATGTCTCTCAAAAAAATTTAAATATTTATTTCGTATGTCAATTGCTTTCATAAAAAACTCCTCTTCCTACTAATTTACTGAAAGAATTATATTACATAAAGTCAAAAAAATCAATCTTTTGTAGAACAAAAGAGGCTTGATTGACATCTTCGAACACTTCCTATTGATTTTCATTCCTCGTCTTTGTTCCCTTCACGAAAATTTCTATTAGATAAACAGAAATAGATCCTGCTTTTTTTACAGGATCTATTTATTTTATATTTCCATTTGACTTCCTAAAAAATTAGCTGCCGATTGTGCTACTTTTTGTTCTACTTCTGTCATTTTAGTTTTTGGTTCTTTGGCAAGCAAAATTACCGTACCTATGGTATCTCCATTTGAAACAATAGGATATACAACTTGTGAGTTGAATTTTCTATCTTTATTATCATTTTTAATAATTGGTATTGAAATATCATTATTTTGTTTACTTGTATATACTTCTTGATCTTCCATAATCTGTTCTAATTCTTGACTTAAATCTTGCTCTAATAATTCCTTTTTTAGACCTCCGGATATTGCAATAACAGTATCTTTATCGGTAATACAAGCAATATGACCTGTCGTTTTCGCTAATGTTTCTGCATATCCAACTGCAAACTCTGATAGTTCTCCTATTGGTGAATATTTTTTTAAGATTACTTCCCCTTCTTTATCTGTAAATATCTCTAATGGATCTCCCTCTTTTATTCTTAAAGTTTTTCTTATCTCTTTTGGAATCACAACTCTTCCCAAATCGTCTATTCTTCTTACTACTCCAGTTGCTTTCAAAATTTTCCCTCCTTTTATTTATATGTCTACTTTTATTATTTCAATCCATTAGAAAATTATGCATTTTTTATCAAAGTAAAAATATTTTTACTTTTTGTCATTTTATTTCTAATTACATTTCAAAATAGAAAATTTATAAATATTTTCATTTTGCCTACTATGTTTCCAAACTTAATCTTTTGCAATTGTCAGTATTCCAATTTGTTCTGCTCCCGCTTCTCTTAAAATTCTACTACATTCATTTACTGTATTTCCAGTTGTATAAATATCGTCAAAAAGCAAAATCTTTTTATTCTTTACTTGGCTACCATCTTTTATTACATAGGCATTTTCTACATTTTTCTTTCTATTTTCTTTATTTAGTGAACTTTGTTTTTTACTATTTTTTATTTTTACTAAATTCTTAGAAGAAAATGGTATTCCTAGTTTTCTACTAATTTCTTTTCCAATTAATTCACTTTGATTATATCCTCTTTGTCTTCTTCTAATCTTATGAAGTGGTACAGGATATAACATTTCATATTTTGAAATAAATTTGCATATTTTTTCTTGATTTAAAATTAGTTTAGCAAAAGTTTGATATAAATATGCTTGATTATTAAATTTATAAGAAAGTATTTTCATTCTAATCATATCTTTGTATTGAAATAAATAAATTTGTTCATCGAAATATCTTCCTTCTCGTATAATATAACTTTTACGTTTTGCTATTATCTGTGTTTCTAATTGTCTTTGACACTGTTTGCAAATTGTTTCCTTTTCTATTTTCCCACAAATTCCACAAACATTCGGATAAAAAAATTGGAGGATTCTTTCTAGTAGATTTTCCATAAATCTTCCTTTCTCCCCCCAATAAAACTTTTCTCTCTTTTTTTACTTTTTAAACCCTAAAAAACAACTTTTTTATGCATTCATCATTTTATAAGCTAGTCCTGTATTTCTTTTTCGATTGTCTGCATTTTTTATCATATATCCCATTACTTGATCATCTCCGATCATAATTAGCATCTCTTTTGCTCTTGTCATACTTGTATATAATAAATTTCTTGTTAGCAACATTGGAGACGTTTGTGGCATTACTACAATTACTACATCAAACTCGCTTCCTTGCGCTTTATGAATCGTAATTGCATAAGCATGTTCGATTTGATCTAATTCTGAATAGGTATACCACGCTTCTTTTCCATCATCAAACAAAATTTTCATTTGTTTTTCTACTTCATAAATTTTTTGTATTCTTCCTAATTCTCCATTAAAGATTCCTGTTCCATTTTCCTTGCTATTTTCCACTTTCTGCCAAAAAATATCGTAATTATTTTTGGTTTGCATTACTCGATCACCCTCGCGAAAAATAATCTCTCCAGATTTCTTTTCCTTTTTCTCTTGACTACTTGGATTTAATTCCTCTTGTAAAATTTTATTTAATTCTCTTGTTCCTAACATTCCTTTTTTTGTAGGTGTTAATACTTGAATATTATAGAAAAAGTCATAATTTCCAAAGTTTTTTAATCTTTCTTTACAAAGCGAAATTACCTGTTTTAAAATTTGCTCCTGATTTCTTTCTTTCACATAGAAAAAGTCTTGTTTCATTTCTTCTTGTTCTTCTAATTCCTCTTTCGAAATTAAGTTTTTTCCCTCATTTACTCTATGTGCATTTACAATAATTTTACTTTTCGCAGCTTGTCTAAAAATTTTGTTTAAATGAATCGTAACAATTTCTTCTGATTCTATTAAATCTTTTAATATACTTCCTGGACCTACTGATGGAAGTTGATCTGCATCTCCTACTAATACTAATTTTGTTCCTTGAAAAATTCCTTTTAATAAATAATTCATAAGAAACATATCTACCATAGACATTTCATCTACGATAATAATATCTGCATCAATTGGTGCTACATCATATTCTATGTTTTCAATGTTTCCTTCTTCTTCTAATTTTCCTATTTCTAATAAACGATGCAATGTTTTTGCTTCTTCTCCTGTCGTTTCTGTCATCCTTTTTGCTGCTCTTCCTGTAGGAGCACATAATACCACTTTTTTTCCATGGTCTTTATAAATATCCATTACTGTTTTTATAATGGTTGTCTTTCCAGTTCCTGGCCCTCCTGTAATAATTGTTACATTATTTTCATTAATTGCCTCTATCGCTTCTCTTTGTTTTTCTGAAAATTCTATTTTACTTTGCTTTTCTATTTTTTCTAATTCTTTTTTAAAGTGGGATATTCTTTTTATATTTTTAGCCTCTTTTAATATCGTAATTTTTCTTGCAATATTTTTCTCTGCTCGATAAAATTCATCTAAATAAATCCATTTTTCTCCGTTTGTTCTTGTTTCTATTTGTATCTTTTCTTGTACATTTAAATCAATTAAGCTATCTTCAATTTCCTCTTCTCCTACTTGCAATAATTCACTTACAAATCGAATTAAATTCTCTTTTAATGTACAACAGTGTCCATTATAACTAATTTTTAATAAACTATATCGAATTCCACTTTTAATACGTTTATCATTCCTTAAATCAAAACCAGATTCTCTGGCTATCTTGTCTATTTTAGTAAAGTCAACACCTCTTACCATATCAATTAATAGATAAGGATTGGCCTCAATTTCTTCTATCGTAGAAGTTCCTAGCTTTTCATAAACTGTTTTTGCATTTTGCGCACTAATTCCATATTTCTCTAAAAATCCAACTATTTGCCATACTTCCCAATTTTCGATAAAACTTTGTGACATTTCGATTGCTTTTTCACTGGATATTCCTTTTATTTGTGCTAATTTATATGGTTCAAATTTAAAAACATTAATGGTTTCTTCTTTAAATGTCTCCACTATTTTTTGTGCCGTTACTGGACCAATTCCTTTAATATTTCCTGCTGCCAAATATTTTTCTAAAGAATCCAAAGTCTGTGGCATTAATTTTTCAAATGTATTTACCTTAAATTGTTCTCCATATTCTTTATGTGTTACAAAATTTCCTATTACTTTTACAGTATCCCCAATATTAATAAAAGGCATGTAACCAACAATTGTAATCTCCTCTTCTTCTGTTCCAAGAATTGCAATCATATAACTATTTACTTCATTTTGATAAATAATTTCTTCAATTTGTCCTGTTAATTCCAAATATGATTCCTCTTTTCTTTTTTCTATCAAATTATTCTATCACAAATTTGTTTTTTTACAAACTATTTTTCTTAGAATTCATATTTTTCATACTATATATTCTAGTTAGAATTAATATTTTCCATCAATTCTTTATACTCTTTCCAATTCGTTACTTTTATATAAGGATAATCTTCCTCCATTTTATGTAAAATTTTAATTGTATCATCTGTGGATCCTAAATCAACCACCATAATATCTTTTACCATTTCTTCTTTTCCATATAAAATGCGAAATAATATTGTTCTTAAAAATCCTTCAATTTTATTTTCCTGATTTTTTGTTGCGATAATCATATAAATTCCATCCGATTTCATATTTGTACAAGTTACTATGTAAAGAATTGTTTTTATAATTTCAAATAGACCATATAATGCCAATGTCCATAAAATTCCATGTATGATAAATTCTACCATTTTATCACCTTCTTTTATTCATATCTTTTATATCATATGATTTTTTGCATAAAAGGTGAAAAAGAGTAGACTTTCTTGATGACCCCATATTTGAATTGCTATTTTTAGCATATTTTAGAGTTCATCACGTTTTTGTCTACTCTTACTTTTTCATTTTATGTTCCAGTAAGTTTTATCTATATAAACTAAAGAGGGCTATTCTTTTTATTTATTTTTATCTTCTTACCTTTCCATCTAATGAGTCTAAATTATCTAATGCTTTTCCTGTTCCTAATGCTACACAAGAAATTGCATCTTCTGCAATCATAACATTAATTCCTGTTTTCTCTTGAAGAAGTTTATCTAATCCATCTACTAAACATCCTCCACCAGTCATATAAATTCCTTTATCACTAATATCGGATGCAAGTTCTGGTGGTGTTTTTTCTAATACTGAATGTACTGAATCGACAATCATCATAGCAGGTTCTATTAATGCTTCTAACATTTCACTTGAATAAATTGTGATTGTTTTTGGAAGACCTGTGCTTAAATCTCTTCCTCTAATATCCATTTCCATATCTTGAATCTTAGGATATACACAACCAATATTTACTTTTAAATCCTCTGCTGTTCTTTCCCCAATCATAACATTATGCTTTCTCTTAATATATTTTACGATTGCTTCATCGAATTTATCTCCAGCAACTTTTAAAGAAGTACTTACAACAGATCCGCCTAGTGATATTACTGCAATATCGGTTGTTCCTCCACCAATATCTACAATCATATTACCACATGGTTTTGAAATATCGATACCTGCTCCAATTGCCGCTGCAATTGGTTCTTCTATTAAATATACTTTCCTAGCACCAGCTTGTGATGCTGCATCAATTACTGCTCTTTTTTCTACTTCTGTTACTTGAGATGGAATACAAATCATAATTCTTGGTGAAAAAACAAATTTTCCACATACTTTACTGATAAAATGTTTTAACATTTTTTCTGTTACAGTATAGTCTGATATAACGCCTTCTCTTAGGGGTCTTGTTGCTATGATATTTCCTGGAGTTCTACCAAGCATTCGTCTTGCTTCTTGTCCTACTGCTAATACTTCACCACTATTTTTATCTACTGCAACAACAGAAGGTTCCCTAAGTACGATTCCCTTTCCTTTTACATATGCAATTACAGTGGCAGTTCCTAAATCGATTCCTATATCTTGTCCAAAGCCAAACATTCCAACTCTCCTCTCTCCTTATATCATTGTTACAAGTCTGTTACAATTATATTACAGTTTCTATAAAATAGCAAATGTTTTTCGAAAAAAGTAAAAAAAATTTCCAGTACTTTTTATACTGGAAAAATTCCGAATAGATATCCTACTGGTAAATAATAATAAACAAGCATTCCTCCTACAATTAAGCCAAATTTTTGCATATCTGTTAACTCAAAATTCACATTATAAATATCTGGTGTCTGATCTGTCGTACTAATCTTTAAACTTTCTGCTCCTTGGCATCGATATTGCACATTAAATTCTTCTGATTGTCCTACTTCCAATTCACTTACTTTTAAATATTTCGTTGCTATATTATTATCATATTCTGAATAGCAATCTACAATAATATATTCGTTATCTAATTTGTGATCCGTATTATTTGTAATAACTCCTTTTACATATCCATTCATTTTTGTTGCTTTTGCTTCTGTAATTTCTATTTTTGGAGACTCTTTTACTACTTCATATTCATAGATTGGTGTATAGGCTGTTCGAATAAAAGCTTTTGACATGAATGTAACAAATATAAATAATAATACAAAAGCTACAAATAATTTTGCAAATAGTTTCATGGTATTCATAATTTTACTCTCCTTACCAAAATATACTAATATTATACAATAGTATACATAATTTGTAAAGAAATACATTAAGAAAAAAGTGTAATAAGTAATCTTATTACACTTTTTTATCTTCACTAAATTCTAACTACTCCACCAATTGTTTTATTTACTTCATATTCTTCTTTTTCATCAGAAACAATATTTGGTCCTCCTGCTAAAACAATAGTATCTCCTTTTTCTAAAGTTCCTTCTTGTTTTAATTTTTCCATTCCTTTTGTAATGGTATCTTTAATATTTTTTTCATTTTCAACAAGAATTGGGAATACATTCCATGTTGGAGCTAATTGATTATATGTTTTCTTGCAATCTGTAATTGCGAAGATTGGGCATTGTGCTCCCATTCCTGAAATTCTTCTTACAGAATTTCCTGTATGCGTATATGCTACAATTGCATCTGCTTTAATATCTCTTGCAGTTACACAAGTTGTATATGCTACATTTCCTTCAATATCATTTACATCTAATTTAAAATCTTTTTTTGTAAATCTCTTCCAATAGTTAATTGTTGGTTCTACAGATTTTGCTACTCTTACCATAGTATCTACGCATTTTACAGGATATTTACCCATTGCGCATTCTCCTGATAGCATTACACAAGCAGTACGATCATATACAGCATTTGCTACGTCACTTACTTCTGCTCTTGTTGGTAATGGATTTTCTGTCATAGATTCTAACATTTGAGTTGCTGTAATTACCAATTTTCCTTCTTCATTACATCTTTTAATGAAACGTTTTTGAACAACTGGTACTACTTCAAAAGGAACTTCAACAGCCATATCTCCACGAGCTACCATAATTCCATCAGAATTTGCTAAAATTTCTTCAAAATTGTCAATTCCTTCTTGGTTTTCAATTTTGCATATAATTTTAATGTCTTGTCCACCATGTTCATCTAATACTTTACGAATTGCTAATACGTCTTCTTTATTTCTTACAAAAGATCCTGCAACATAATCAAATCCTACTCTTGCTCCATCGATTAAGTCTTGAATATCTTTTTCTTTTAATGCTGGTAATTTTAAAGGTACCCCTGGAACATTAACACTTTTTCTTGATCCCAATTTTCCACCATCAACAACTTGGCAATGAATATCTTTTCCTTTTATTTCTTTTACTTGTACATTAATTGCACCGTCATCAATTAAAATAGTATCTCCTGGTTTTACATCTTTATATAAATCTTTATAACTGATGCTAACACCTTTTTCGTCTCCTACCATATCTTCGTTATAGAAAACAAATGGATCTCCCTCTTTTAATTCTACTTTTACATTTTTTCCTGTTACAAGCATTCCTGTTCTTACTTCAGGTCCTTGCATATCTAGAAGCATAGCAACTGGCATTCCAAGTTTTTCTCTAATTGCTAAAAAGTCATTAATTTTTTCTTCTTGTTCTGGATAACTTCCATGAGAGAAGTTGATTCTAGCAACACTCATTCCAGTTTTCATTAATTCTTCTAATCTTTTTTCACTTGCTGGTCCAATGGTACATACAATATTTGTTTTTCTTAAATTCTTTTTCACAATAATTCCTCCTTAGAAATTTAACGCTAGTATGTATTATATCACAATTCTTTTGCTAGAATCAATATATTTTTTCAAAAAACGCCCTTTTTCATTGTTATTTTACAACTTCACTGATTACTTTGCTTAAATACTTCATGCTTGTTAAGCATTGTTCCATTGTATTTCCTGTTGCACCTACTTCAATAATGCTGGCCGCTTTTGTAACATGTTGGTTATACCTAGAGTTTCTTACAATAATTGGCTTAAATAAGCCTGGATATAGCTCATTTGCTTTCTCTTGAATCTTAATTGCAAATTTTAAATTTTGTTGCCAATTTGGATGACTAAGACCTCCTCCATCGGTGCCAATCACAAACATTAATTGTGCTGCATATTCTTCTCCTATTTTTACGGTAGGAGCATAATCTTCTTTACTTCCTACTGCATCTCTATGTATATCAAATACCATTTGCGTTTCTGGTTTTAATGCTAATTGATTTTTTACTGTTACTAAAGAGCGATTATAAGATCCTGTATATGCGGGATAATCATGATATGTCTGATCATGAACCGTTTGATAACCGTAGGCATCTAAATGTTTTTTTAGTTCCGCTCCTACTCTTGCTACTGAAAAGTTTAAATCATTCGTTCGAAAATTTCCCGTTGGTTGATAGGGAAATGCTTCTGTTGCTGTATAACTTTCACAGGTATGAGTATGAAAAATCAGAATATCTTTTTTATTTTCTAATTCGATATCTGGTGTTAAAATTTCTGGCGTCAAGTCATATTTAGATTCATTTTTTATTTTTACACTATTATATTCGTTGGTAAATTTGGTATTGATTCCACTTTGGTCAATTACTTCTGTTTGCACATTTATTTGTGCTTCTTCTACACTTTGTGTTTCTTTATTTTCTTCCTGAGGCTTTTCTGCTATCTCTACTTTTGTTTCCTCTTTTTCTTTTAATGTTTGTGTCATACTTAATTCTGTATTTAAAAGTTGCTCGATACTATCTTGATCTACTTGGCTGATCCCCTCTTTCTTTTCTCCATCCATCATTGGAATTGCTTGATGAATCGAATATATTCTTGCTGTTTTTTTTACATTTTCTACGATTACTGAAATTTTCTCTAACCAGTTTATTTCTTGCTTCTGGGATTTTTGACTTGAAAAATATCTAGTAAGTCCAACTACAATTGAAATAATAATTGTAAGCTCTACTAGATATTTTAACAAATCTTTTCCTTTTATGACGGTCATATTGATCATTGTCATTTCTCCTTTGTTCCAAACGTCTCTTTATTATTATATGTACTAGCATTAATAATATGTCTAGAAAAGGATTTTTGACTTTTTACTTTTCCATTTATATGTCCGTTTTTATTATTGCTTCAGAAATTTCTGAAGCAACAAGGTTAGTTACCTTAAGTGTGCAATTGCGAAGCAATCTGTACATCTGGCGAAGCCACTTTTCTTATTTTTTGAATTGCTTCTTCTAGAGTAAGCATTTCTTGTTCCCCGGATTCCATATCTTTAATTGTTACTTTTTGATTCTGAAGTTCTTCTTCTCCAATAATGGCAACATAAGGAATGTTTAATTTGTTTGCATATTTAAATTTTGCCTTTACTTTTTTATCATTTAAATATACTTCTGTATTAATTCCTGCTTTTCTTAGTTCTGTTGCTACTTTTATACTTTCACTAATATCTGGCAACATTGAAATGACTAAAACATCGGAAATTGATTTTCTATCTACCTTCATTAGGTTCATTTCGTTTAATTTATAGAATAATCTGGTAAGACCAATAGAAACTCCTACACCTGGTAATTTACGATCGGTATAGAATTCAGCTAAATTATCATATCTTCCTCCTGAACAAACACTTCCTAAAGAACGATACTCATTTAAAAACGTTTCATATACAGTTCCTGTATAATAATCTAAGCCTCTTGCGATAGTAAAGTCTACTTTAAAGTTTTCATCTGGTACTCCAAATAGGCGGATATTTTTTACTACCCCTGTTAATTCTGTTACTCCTTCATTCCATAATTTGTTTTCAATTTGTAATGTTTGTAAACTTTTTAGTTTTTCATCAGTAGTTCCTTCAATGCTAATGAAATCAAGAATTGTTTTAATTGCTTCCTCTTGTATATTTAAATTCTTTAGTTCCTTAATTACATTATCTTTCCCAATTTTTTCAATCTTGTCAATAATTCTCATAATTTCAACAGATTGCTCTTTCAAATTTAAAAATTCATATAATCCATTTAAAATCTTTCGATTATTGATGCAAATCGTAAATTTATCAAATCCTAATTCTTTAATGGTTGCATAAATAACACTAGGAATTTCTGCATCATTAATGATATTTAATTCTCCATCTCCAATAATATCAATATCACATTGATAAAATTCACGAAATCTTCCTTTTTGTGGCTTCTCTCCTCGATATACTTTTCCTATTTGGTATCTACGAAATGGAAAACTAATTTCATTTCCATATTGTGCAATATATTTGGCAA
This sequence comes from Candidatus Merdicola faecigallinarum, assembly GCA_018714565.1. Lineage (GTDB taxonomy): Bacteria > Bacillota > Clostridia > TANB77 > CAG-508 > Merdicola > Merdicola faecigallinarum. The sequence continues at coordinate 14,236 of DVNH01000048.1, forward strand.
GTGGAACCGTCAAATCGAATCTTAGTGCTAAATCATTTTCTCCTTTTTGAAAACGATAAATTTGTTTTTCTGTTTCTCCACCAGCTTTTGCAAGTAAAACTTCTGCCATTTCTATAATTGGTGTATCTAATGGTAAAAAACCAAATTTTTCATATGATTTTTGAATTTTTTCTCGCATTTGATTCATTAAAATTTGTTCGTTCGGCATTAGTTCCATAAAACCCGGCAATGTTCTTGGCTCTACCTTTTCTCCCATTTTATTCCCTTCTTTCTTTTTATTTTTTCTTTACACCTTTTTGTATTTATCCTTTTTTCAGCTCTGCTTTTCTTTTATTTTCCTTCTATTCTTAAAATCCTTTTGGTTTTAATTCAAAATAAATTGGCTTTTCTTCTTTTACTATTGTACTTTTCCCATGTCCTGGATATACAATCGTTTCATCCGGTAATATTAATAATTTTTTTGTAATTGAATTTATAATATCTTCAAAGCTAGATGTGGGTAAATCTGTTCTTCCCCATGTACCTCTAAATAATGTATCTCCGGAGAATAATAATTTTTCTTTCTCACAATATAAAGAAGTACTTCCTATGGTATGCCCAGGTGTATGAATTACTCTAAACGCAAGATCTCCTACATGAATAGTATCTTCACCATCAATTCTAGAATCCACATCTAACTCAATTCTTCCTATTCCTATATATTCCGATAAGTTAATTTGAGCATTATTTAAGCCTTCACTATCGAATCGATGAATTAAAATTTTGCCTCCCCATTTTTCTTTTAATTCATTTACCCCTCCTATGTGATCTCCATGGCAATGGGTAAGATAAATATATTTTACCTTTGCTTTTAATATTGCAAGCATTTCTGATATTTTATCTACTTCTCCTCCTGGATCAATTACCATCGTTTCGTTTGTTTTTTCATCAAAAACAATGTAACAATTAGTGGGATCTCCAATCCATGTATGAATCTTAATTTCCTTTAAAATCATGTTTTCTTCTCCTTGCATTTTATCATTCTTTTGTTTTTTCTATCTTTTTCTTTCTTAATGTTCTTTTACTTATTTTATCTCTTTCTTTTAACTTCATAGACACTATCTATTTTTCTTAATGCTTTTAATACTTTATTTAACTCTTCTATGTTTTCTACTTCTATCTTTACTTCTGTTACCGCTATTTTTTCTTTTGTAATTCTAGAGCTAACTGCTTGAAGATTAATTTTTGTATTATTAATTTCTTTTACAATGTCCGCTAGTAATCCATTACGATCATTTGCAAAAATTTCAATATCAACAAAGTAAGAGGCTTTTTCTTGACTTGCCCAAGCAACATCAATTAATCTATCTTCTTCTTGAATTAATTCTTTAATATTACTACAATCTGTTCTATGAATGGATACTCCTCTTCCTTTTGTAATATATCCAATAATATTATCTCCTGGTACGGGGTGACAACATTTTGAAAGTTTTACTAAACAATTGTCAATTCCTTTTACAATTACACCATTATTTTGAGCATTCGCAGGACGTTTCTTTTGATTTGCCAATTCTTCAATTTTTGCTTCAATATTTTCTTCATTGTGATCTTTTCTATATTCTTGAAGCATTCTTGCAATAATCTTTACTGGTGATATTGCTCCAAATCCAACACTTGCATACATATCCTCTAAATTTTTAAATTTATAACGTTCTAAAGCTACATTTACATATTCTTGTTTAAATAATTCTGTATAGCTCATGCCAATTCGTTTTACTTCTTTTTCAATTAATTCTTTTCCTCTATCAATATTCTCTTCACGTTGTTCTCTTTTAAACCAAGCTTGTATCTTACTTTTTGCTTTTGTCGTTTTAATAAATTTTAACCAATCTCTACTTGGCCCTTTTTGTGTATCTGAAGTAAGAATTTCGATGATATCCCCACTTTGAATTTTCGTAATAATTGGCATCATTTTACTATTAATTTTGCATCCTACCATATGGTTTCCAATTTCTTCATGAATACTATATGCAAAATCAATTGGAGTAGCCCCCATTGGTAATACCAATATTTTTCCTTTTGGTGTAAATACATATACTTCATCTTCGAATAACTCTGTTTTTAATGTATTTAAAAATTCTTGTGGATCTTGCATGTCTTTTTGCCATTCTAATGTTTCTCTAAGCCAAGATAATTTATCCTCTGTTACAATAACATTTTGCTTTCCTTTTTTACTATAACTTGCATCTTTATATGCCCAATGTGCTGCAATACCATATTCTGCAATTCTGTGCATATCCCAAGTACGAATTTGCACTTCAAATGGAGTTCCTTTTTCCCCTAGTAGAGTAGTATGTATAGATTGATACATATTTGGCTTTGGAACAGAAATATAATCTTTAAATCTTCCTGGCATTGGATTATACATTTCATGAACAACACCTAATGCAGCATAACAATCTTTTACAGAATTCACTAAAATTCGAAGTGCAAATAGATCGTAAATTTGATCTAACGTTTTATTATCTCTTTTCATTTTTCGATAAATACTATATAAATGCTTTGCTCTTCCTGTTACCTCTGCATCAATTTTTTGTTTTTTTAATTCTACACGAATATCCGCCATTATTTTTTCAATAAATTGTAATCTTTCTTCTCTTTTCTTATCTAAACCAGCTACTAACTCATGAAATTCTTCTGGATATAGATATTTAAAAGACAAATCTTCAAGTTCCCATTTTAAAGAATATACTCCCAAACGATTTGCAAGAGGTGCATATAAATCCATTGTTTCTCTAGCATTAGCAATTTGTCTGTCTCTTGACAAAAATTTTAAAGTTCTCATGTTATGTAGTCTATCGGCTAATTTTATCAAAATAACTCGAATATCTTTTCCCATTGCCAAAAACATTTTTCTATAATCTTCTACTTGTTGTTCTTCCGATGTCGTAAACTGTAGTTTTCCAAGTTTGGTAACTCCCGCTACCATTTCTGCTATTTCTTTGCCAAATTCTCGAATTAAATCTTCATTTGTAACATCGGTATCTTCTACCACATCATGAAGAAGCGCTGCACAAATAGTAGCCTCATCTAATCCAATCTCTGCTAAAGTATATGCCACTTGTATTGGATGGATAATATAAGGTTCCCCTGATTTCCTACACTGATCTCCATGATGTTCTTTTGCATATTGATATGCTTTTAGAATAAGTTTTGTGTCTGCCCATCTCTTTTTTTGTTTTACAACAGATATAATATCTTGTATCTCTACATTTTTTACTTCTGACATAAAGCCACCCCTTTAATAACTCTTTCTCATATCTTTTAGATTGATTTGTATCGTATCGGTTCCATTATAATGATTTATCTCTAAATTTCCTACAATATCTACTCTATCTCCAATTAAGTATTCATTTGTTAAATATCCTAAATTAAATCCAATCACATTAATAATATAATTCGTATCTTTTAACGTTAATTTAATATGTTTTCCTTCTGACAAAGCTCTTATAGAATCTATCTTTAAATTTTTATAGAAAAATAATGGTAATTTATTTCCCTCTCCAAAAGGCTCTAATTGTTCTAAATCTTGCATCACTTCTTTTGTCATATCTTTTAATGTAATTTGTTTATCAATCCATAATTCAGGAATAATTTCCTCAATCTTATGCTGTTTTGCAATTGCTTCAAATTTTTGCTGAAATGGAATTAGATTTTCTTTTTTTAAACTTAGTCCTACTGCCATTTCATGTCCTCCATATTTTTCTAAGCATTCTCCACATTCGCATAAAGCATCATGCAAATCAAATCCAGGAATACTTCTTCCAGATCCTTTGGCAATATCTCCTTCTATTCCTAATAATATGCTTGGTTTAAAATATAGATCCGTTACTTTAGAAGACACTATTCCAATTACTCCATGATGCCAATTTTCTCCTGCTACTACAATTGAACTATTTTTTTCCATCTGTTCCTTTTGTATCTTTTGAATTGCTTCTTCATAAATTTTTTTCTCAATTTCTTGCCTTAAACGATTATATTCGTTTAATTTTTCAGCAATTTTTTGTACTTCTTCTATATCTTTACTTAAAAATAATTTAAGTGCTTCTTCTTCATGCCCCATTCTTCCACATGCATTAATTCTTGGGGCAATTCCGAAAGAAACTGCATTTGAATCAATCTTTTGATATCCAATTGTTTGGATTAATGTTTTTAATCCTAAATTTTTCGTTACTTGTACTAATTTTAATCCTAATTTTGCAATTACTCTATTTTCTCCTACCAATGGAACAATATCTGATATTGTCCCTACACATACTAAATCCAAATATTTTAAATATTCTTTTTCTTCTAACTCTAATTTTTTAGAAATTGCTTGAATCACTTTAAATACAACACCTACTCCTGCTAATCCTCGAAATGGATATGTATTGTCCTTTCTTTTAGCATCAATTACGGCAATTGCATTTGGTAATACTTCTCCTGCTTCATGGTGATCTGTTACAATTGTTTCAATTCCTAATGTTCTTGCATACTCAATTTCTTTTATACCAGAAATTCCGCAGTCTACTGTAATAATTAACGTATTCTTGTTATTTGCAATGATATCAATAGCATCTTTGTTTAGTCCATACCCTTCATCTAAACGATTTGGAATATAGGTATCTGCTTTCAATCCTCTCTCTTCCAAGAATTGTTTTAATACTGTCGTACTTGTAATTCCATCTACATCATAATCACCATAGATTACTACTTTTTCTTTTTCTTCTATTGCCTTTATAATTCGATCTACTGCAATATCCATATCTTTAAACAGAAATGGATCATAAAAATCGTTTCTTGTTGGATTTAAAAAAATTCTTGCTTCTTCTTCTGTTTTTACATTTCTATTCACTAAAATTTCTGACAATAATTCGCTAATTTTTAATTTATTCTTTATTCTATTTGCTTTTTCTTGATCGATATCATAAAATTTCCATTTTTTCGTCATTCCTATTCTCCTTAAATTAAACATTTCCCTATTATTTTATACCATTTTTGGCATTTTTAAAAGGTTTTTTATAGGATTTAAACGAAAAAAGGTAAAAACTTTTCCGTTTTTACCTTTTTCTACTTTATTGCATAGGAAATTTCTGGAGTAACAAGGTTAAATTTCTTTCGTCTGTGCGATTACGAAGTAATGTGTACATATGGCGATCTTATTATCTGAAAGATTGAAGAAGAATGATTTCCATACAAAAAATAATTACTTTTACAAGTCCTCCAATAAAATATTGATAATTTGCAAGCCTTATTCCTTTTTCATTTAATTTATCGTACGCATTTATAATTTTTTCTTGGTCATCTTCCTTGATTATATTTTCTTGTTTCATATATTCTTTTGCTATATATCTTGCTTTTATCATTGCATCCATTTCTAAATAACTTCGAATCATGTAAAAAACCGAATGTAAAATAAGCAAAACTATAATTTGCAATAAATAATTTTTTACTACTCCAACTGCCGTTAATATTATTAAAGCAATAAAATAAAGTTGATACAAATGAGAATAAATATTATGAAACAATAATATTCCTTTGTTTTGAACAGAATGAATACATTCATGTGCAATTGTTTGAATTCTTGTATACGAATTTCGAATATTGGCAATCGTTATTGTATCTGTTAATACAAAATAAAAACTCGATTCATTTTGATCATTTTCTTTTACTTTTGTGGTTTCATTGTTTAAACTTTTTAAAATTTTTTTAGCAATTTCTACATTTTCCGGAAAGTTATTTGTTATTCTATTTAGATTTTCATTTGTTCCTATTTCTTTTATTTTTTTTAATTTTGCTTGAATTAAAATTTTAAGGCCTATTATTACAACAAGTAAAATTCCTATAATTAATATATATTCCATCATGAGCTTTTGGCTCTTAGCCAATTCTCCTTTCTCTTTTTACATAATTACATCTTTTATTGCTTCACTTATAATTTTATTCACATCTGCTATCATTACACTAAACTTAATTTCAGAATCAAAATATTGCTTTGCTTTTTCATTTTGAATTAATTTTGCATAAATGTCTTGTATCTCTTTTGCTTTTTCTTCTACTGGTTGTCCTCCTTTTATCATTAATTTTTGCATTTCTTGTCTTGCCATTTCAAATTGATTTATTTTTTCTTTTAGTTCTGGGTTTTGATTGATTTCTTCTTTTATTTTTTTATATTCTTTATATTCTTCACTTTGTTTAATTTCTGTTGCTAATTTATTTGCAGTATCATAGATATTCATATTCTTTTCCTCCTTAATGTAATTTTGGCACGTAGTTCTACGTGCCATTTTACTTCTTTTATGCATATGCATGTCTTTTCTTGAAACTTAATAAATTTGTAATTTCGTGTTCCGTATTCTTCGCTTTTTTTGCCTTCTTTGCTTTTTCCTGTTCGATTTCTCTTCTTTGTTTTTCTGCCATTGTTTGACAAATTGCTTTTTGGTAAGTAAAATGAGTGTCTTGTGCAATCTTAGCCCAATTATAATTGTCTCTTACTTTTATTTTCGCTTTTTTCGCTACACTAGCACATAATGCTGGATCATGTAATAGAGCTAAAATAGAATCCGCAAGTGAGTTTGGATTTCCTGCATAACTTTTCATTCCGTTTACCCCATGTTCTACAATTTCGTTTAAACCACCCACATCAGAAACGACTACTGGAGTTCCTGATAACATTCCTTCTAGCGCTACAATTCCAAAAGGTTCATATGTACTAGGAAATACTGCTACATCTGCACATTTATACATTTTTGCTACTTGCTTTGAATTTAAATATCCTGTGAAGTATACTTTTTGCGCAATTCCCATTGCCTGTACTTGTTCTTTTAGTTCATCCATCATTCCGCCTTTTCCAGCAATAATTAATTTTGCATCATGATATCCACTTAATATTTTAGGCATTGCTGCAATTACATGTTGGATTCCTTTTTCATATACAAGTCTTCCCATAAATAAAATAATTTTTTCGTTATCTGCTGCATATTGTCTTCTAAATTCATAGTCTCGTTCTACACCATTGTACAAAGTTAAATTAACTCCATTTGGTATTACATTTATCTTTTCAAAAGGAAGTCCAAATAATCTTTGTAATTCATTCTTCATATAATTACTATTTACAATTACTTCTGTTGCTTCATATGTAAGTAGCCATTCTGTATCATTAATATATCTTTGTACCTCATCATGAATTCCAGAATTTCTTCCTGCTTCTGTTGCATGTATTGTTGCAACAATTGGAATATGAAATGCATCCTTTAATGATTTAGCAGCATATGCTACTAACCAATCGTGTGCATGAATTACATCAAATGGACCTTCTTTATTGATAATTTCTGTTGCCTTTGCTAACATATTAAAGTTCATTTGCATAATCCAATCAATGAAGTTATTTGGATTGATCATATAGTTATTCACTCTATATACATTAACACCTTTATCGTTTTCATAATCCTCTACATTTCCTTCTTTGTATGTAACTACTGTTACTTCATGTCCATCTTTGATTAATCTTTTTGACAGATCATGCACGACTCTAGCAATTCCCCCTACAATCCTAGGTGGATATTCCCAAGTTAGCATTAATATTTTCATTTAACTTTACCCCTTTCTTAAGCATTTTCTTTTGTTCTCTTTTTCCTCGTTTTATTGTATATAAAAAAGAATTAAAAGTAAATAATTTTTCCCAAAATAATTTATTTTTTTACATTTTATTTTTCTTTTCTATTTTTTGTTACATTTTTCCATCTTTTATTTTTTCCAATCACTCACTTTTTTCATTTTTATATTGTTAATTCTTCTCTTCTTAATCTTCTTTTTTCTGCTCAACTTTTGTAAATATTTTTTCTAGCTTAGCATATACTGAAGAATAGTAATTACATTATTTTTATTTTCTTATTCGAAAATTCACGCAATCATGGCGTAGTATAAGGAGGATTTTTATGTGTGGAATTGTTGGATTTGCTAACTTTCAAAGAGATCTTTCTGTTGAAAAAGATCTCTTAATTTCCATGAACGAAAGCTTAAAAAAACGTGGACCGGATGAAGATGGATATTTTCTTTCCCCCCATGTCGCTCTTGCTCACAAAAGACTAATTGTTATTGACCCTGCTCGGTGGCAAACAACCTATGATAGAAAATTTCGAAAACAATCAATATACCATTGTATATAATGGACAAATTTATAATACTGCTGAATTAAAAGAGACTTTAACTGAAAAAGGATTTACTTTTTCTACTCATAGCGATACCGAAGTATTACTAAAAGGTTTTATTGCTTATGGATATGATATTGTCTCTCATTTAAATGGAATTTTCGCATTTGCTGTTTGGGATTCTAAAAAAGAAGAATTATTTTTAGCGCGAGATCATTTCGGAGTAAAGCCTTTATTCTATACTCAAGTTGATAATCATTTTGTTTTTGCTTCTGAAATAAAAGCACTTTTTCAATTTCCTAATGTAGAAAAAATAGTAAATGATCAAGGACTTGGTGAACTATTTGGAATTGGTCCTAGCCATACGCCCGGTACCACTGTTTTTAAAAATATTTTTGAATTAAAACCTGCTCATTTTGCCATTTACAATCAATCCGGTTTTTCTACAAAACGCTATTGGAAATTCATTTCTAGGGAATATACAGATAATTTTAACACCACGTGTGAAAAAGTCCGCTTCTTATTACAAGATGCTATTTCCAAACAGCTTGTCTCTGATGTTCCTCTTTGTACTTTCTTATCTGGTGGATTAGATTCTAGTATTATTACTGCATATGCTAGCCAATATTACAAAGAACATAACCTTGGACCTCTCCCAACTTATTCTGTAGACTATATCGATAATGATAAAAATTTTGTTAAAAGTGATTTCCAACCCAATTCGGATTCTCATTATATTGAACTTATGAAAAATCGCTTTCATACAAAACATCACACAATTGTCCTTGATACTCCTGAACTGGCGGATAGCTTAATGGATGCTATGATTGCACGAGACCTACCAGGAATGGCAGATGTTGATTCTTCTTTACTTTTATTTTGCAAAAATGTAAAGCCATATGCTACTGTAGCACTTACAGGAGAATGTGCTGACGAAATTTTTGGTGGATATCCTTGGTTCTTTCGAGAAGATGCTTTATCTAGTCATACTTTTCCTTGGTCTATTGCAATCAAAGAAAGACAGGACCTCCTTCACCCTGATATTTCTAAAAAAATTAATTTAAAAGATTACATTGATTTTCGCTATCATGAAAGTTTAGATGAAGTAACTATTTTAGATTGTGATTCAAAAGAAACAGCAGAAAAGCGCAAAATTTCTTATCTTACTTTAAATTGGTTTATGCAAACTCTTCTAGATCGTTCTGATCGTATGGCTATGTACCAAGGTTTTGAACTTCGTGTTCCATTCTGTGATTATCGTTTAGCTGAATATCTTTGGAATATTCCATGGGAAATAAAAGCTCTAAACGGAAGAGAAAAAGGATTACTTCGTTTTATTATGAAAGATATTTTACCTGAAGAAATCGTTGATCGAAAAAAGAGTCCTTATCCAAAAACTCATAATCCTACTTATTTAAAAAGAGTAAAAGAAATGTTGAATGAAATCATGAAAAATCCAAATGCACCTATTTGCCAATTATTAAATCGCAATCAAATTATGGAAATTTTAGAAACAAACGGAACTTCTTTTGCAAGACCTTGGTTTGGTCAATTAATGACTGGTCCACAGCTTATGGCTTATCTTTGCCAAGTAAATATGTGGCTTGAAAGGTATGAACCTAGGATTGAAATATAAACTGTTTTAGAGGTCGCAAATTGCGACCTCTGTTAGGAATTTATAAGAAATTTTATCATATTTTAATATATTTTTAAGAAAAAGAAAGAGTAATAGATAATATTGTATCTACTACCCCTAGGTGTCGTCCGAAGACTTCCACCGCAATCCTTGAATATATTATAATATATATTATTATTATATGCAATATTTTTAAAAATATTTTTATTTTTTTCTCAAAAAATTTATAAAATCATTTATTTTTTGTTCATCACTAGTAAAAATAATTTGGTCATAAATTTGTTTAGATATACAAGATTTTAAATTTTTAACATATTTTAAATAATCATTAATATTTCTATATATTTCATTATTATTTTTATCCAATTTCTTTAATATGTATGAAACAAGTATAATATAATCTGTTATACCATTAAAACTTATTTTTTGTATTTTAGTATCATTTTCTATAACCTTATGTAATGCTTTATTTGTATTTCTTTCTCTAAATCTTGTTATAAATTGCACTAAATGATCCTTTATTGCATTTTTTCTTTCATTCTCATTAAGGTATTTAAAGCATCAATTGGTGTTAATTCATTTAAATTAATTTTATCAATTTCGTGTGCAATTTCTGCCAATTTATAATTATATAAATCTAATTGTCCTGCTTGTACTTGTTTATTTTCTTTTTCTTGTTTTTTAGAACCTAAAATACTTTTTCTCTCTAAACTTCTTAATACTTCATTTGCTTTCGTTAAAACTGGTTTTGGCACTCCAGCAAGTCTTGCAACATGGATACCATAACTTTCATCGGTTCCACCTTCTACAATTTTTCTTAAGAAAATAATGTCTTCTCCTTTTTCTTTTACTGCTACAGAATAATTTTTGATTCCTTCTATTTTATTTTCTAACTCAATTAATTCATGATAATGAGTTGCAAATAATGTTTTGGCACCACATTTTTCAGGATCTGCAATATATTCTGCTACTGCCCATGCAATTGATAATCCATCATACGTGGAAGTTCCTCTTCCTATCTCATCTAAAATAACTAAACTATTTCTGGTTGCTTCTTTTAAAATAGTAGCCACTTCCATCATTTCTACCATAAAAGTACTTTGCCCCATACTTAAATCATCCGATGCTCCTACTCTCGTAAAAATTTTATCTACTACTCCAATTCTTGCATAAGAAGCTGGAACAAAGCTTCCACATTGCGCCATTAATGTAATTAATGCTACCTGTCTCATATAGGTGGATTTTCCTGCCATATTAGGACCTGTTATCATTCCCAAACGATTTTTTTCTTCGTCTAAGTAAGTATCATTTGCAATAAACGTTCCATATGGTAACATTTTCTCTATTACTGGATGTCTTCCATCTTTTATTTCAATGATTCCACTTTCATCCATAATTGGCATGCAATAATTCATTTCTTCTGCTACCGCTGCAAAAGAAGCTAACACATCTAAAGATGCCACAACATTTGCCGATTTTTGTAGTCTTTTGATATTACTTGCTATCTTTTCTCTAATTTCAGTAAATGCTAAATATTCCAAATTTATTACTTTCTCTTCGGCTCCTAATATTTGGTTTTCTAAGTTTTTCAACTCTTCTGTAATAAATCTTTCGCAATTTGTTAATGTTTGTTTTCTGATATATCGATCTGGAACTTGATTTAAATATGTTTTTGTTACCTCAATAAAATATCCAAATACTTTATTAAATCCTACTTTTAAAGATTTAATACCTGTTTTTTCTTTTTCATCCATTTCTAATTGTAGAATCCAATTTTTTCCTTCTGTTGTTGCTTTTTTCAACTTATCAATTTCTTCATTGTATCCTATTTTTATAATTCCACCTTCTTTTACACTCATTGGTGGATCTTCTACAATAGAGTTTTCAATTAATTCTTCTACGTCTTTTAACTCATCTAAATTTTCATATAACTCTTTTAATAGGTCAGAATTTACATTCTTTAATACATTTTTTAGTTCTGGTAATTTTAATAATGAATTTTTTAAAGAAATCATATCTCTTCCGTTCGCATTTCCATATGCAATTTTTCCCGCTAGCCTTTCAATATCATATACTTTCTTTAAATTTTCAATTACTTCCCCTTTTAATATCAGATTCTCCTTTAATTCTTTTACAGCATTTAATCTTTTACTAATTTCCTTTACATCAATCAATGGATCACTAAGCCATCTTCTTAAATGTCTACCTCCCATTGAAGTAGAGGTTTTATCTAGTACCCAAAGCAAAGTTCCTTTTTTACTTTTATCTCTCATCTTTTCTGTTATTTCTAGATTTCTTCTTGCATTAATATCTAATGACATATACTTTGTTGTAGTATACATTACAATCTTATTAATATGGCTTAAATTTGTTTTTTGCGTTTGTTTTAAATATTCCATTAATGCTTGAACAGAAGCTAGGCTCAACAATTTATCTTCTAAATTGCTAATCTCTTGTTCTCTACTATCTACAATATTAAATTTTTCCTTTATTTCTTGTACATTTCCTTCAAAAAACTTATCATTAAATCTTGTAATATATAGTTCAAATCTTTCTTTTATTTGTTTCATTTCTTCTGTGCAATCATATAACATAGAATTTACAATTAGTTCCGCTGGTGTATATCTTGCAATTTCATCTAATACAAGTGGAAAATTATTATGTTCTTTAATTTCAGTTGTATAAAAATCACCTGTTGATACATCACATACACTAATTCCAAAATGAATTCCTTTTTTGAAAATAGCCATTATATAATTATTTTTTCGTTCTTCTAACATATTAGATTCTATTAAAGTTCCTGGAGTAACAACTCGAATTACTCCTCTTTTTACAATTCCTTTTGCTTGTTTCGGATCTTCTAATTGCTCACAAATAGCAACTTTATATCCTTTTGCTACTAATTTTGCAATATACATTTCGGCAGCATGATAAGGAACTCCACACATTGGCGCACGTTCTTCTTGTCCACAATCCTTTCCTGTTAAAGTAATTTCAAGTTCTCTTGATGCGGTTAAAGCATCTTCGAAAAACATTTCATAAAAATCTCCCAAACGATAAAATAATATACAATCCTTATATTCCTCTTTTGTTTCTAAATATTTTTGCATCATAGGCGAAAACTCAGCCATCTATTTTTTCTCCTTTTCTTATTTTCTATTCTTCTATTAACTCTCCTCTTAAGTACCACATATGTTCAGAAATAATTTTTATTTTTACTAATTGATGAATACAATTTTGAGGACCTTCGAATATAACAACTTTATTACTATCTGTTCTTCCACTTAATAAAGTTTTATTATTCTTACTTGGTCCATCTACTAATACGGTTTGAATTGTTCCCACATATTTTTGATTGCTCTCTTCCATTTGTTCTTCTACCAATTTTTTTAAACGATTAAAACGCTCATGTTTTACTTCTTCTGGAATTTGATCTTCCATTTTATCTCCTGGCGTTCCCACTCTTCTTGAATATAAAAACATATAAACTTGTTCAAATTTTACTTTTCTTACTACGTCTAAAGTATCTTCAAAATCTTCTTCCGTTTCTCCTGGGAATCCTACAATAATATCTGTAGATAAAGTAAGATTTGGAATTATTTTTTTCATGTTCTCTACTAATTTTAGATATTGTTCTTTACTATATTTACGATTCATTTTCTTTAAAATATTGGTACTTCCTGATTGTAGTGGTAAATGAATTAATTTACATATTTTTTCTCCATCTCGGATCGCCTCTATTACATCTTGTGTAAAGTCCTTTGGATGTGGTGAAATAAATCGAATACGCTCTATTCCTTTTATTTCATTTACCTTTCTTAATAGAGTTGCAAAGGAATGGATTCCTTCATATTCCTCAAACTTAGGTCTTAACCCTTCCTTTTCAGATCTTAAATAGGAATTTACATTTTGCCCTAGTAATGTAATTTCTTTGTATCCTTCTTTTGCAAGTCCTACTATCTCTTCCATAATGTCTTTTGGGTTTCTACTTCTTTCTCGTCCTCTAACATAAGGAACGATACAATAACTACAAAAATTATTACATCCATTCATGATTGTGACAGAGGCTTTTATTTTACTATCTCTTTTGATTGGAAGCCCTTCATAAATTTCTCCATCTATATCTAAAACATCTTTTATTTTTTCTTTTTCATTTAATACTTGATACAAGTCTTCTGGAAATTTATGTAATGTATGAGTTCCAAAAATCAAATCGACAAAAGGATAGCTTTTTTTTATTTTTTCTATCATATGATCTTGTTGCATCATACAACCACCAATTGCTATGATAATTCCATTTTCTGTTTTTGCTCTTTTTAGTTCTCCTAATTTTCCGAATAGCTTATCTTCTGCATTTTCTCTGATACAACAAGTATTTAGTAATACTAAATCTGCTTCTTTTTCCTCTTCAACCTTTGAATATCCCATTTCTTCTAGCATACCACTTAATTTTTCTGAATCGTTTTCGTTTAATTGGCATCCCATTGTCAAAATATAATATTTCTTTGTTATTCCTTCATTTATTTTTTTTACTTCTTTCATATATCTTTTTTGTTCTTCTATCTCTTGCATATTCTCCTCCAATTCTAGCTTATTTTATTATAATTTTCAGTTTTTTTCAAGTTTTTACAATAGAAATAAACAAAAAAAGAAAGGTTAACTTATAACTCCCTTTCTCTAAAATAAAAAAATAAAGCAACCTTAAAGCTGCTTTTATTTTTATTGAATTCCATATTTTTTCTTAAATTTATCTGCTCTTCCTCCTGTTGTATCTTTTCTAAGATTACCTGTCCAGAATGGATGACATTTTGAGCATACATCAACTTTCATTTCTTTTTTTGTTGAATTTGTTTCTATCACATTTCCACAAGCACATGTAATGGTTGATGCTGTATATTGTGGATGTATTCCTTCTTTCATTCCTGTTCACCTCTTCCTTCTCTTTGCAAGAAAAACCTTCCATTTTTCTCACACAATAAAAAATGCTATTTATTATATTAACATAGTTTTTTTCATTTTTCAAGACTATCTATTAAATTTTATTTATTTTCCTCGTATTCTTGTGCTTGTACATAGATGGCTGATGCTTCTAATTCATCTCTTACTGATGTTTTTGAAACGATTTTGCTAACAATATTAAATAAACATGCGATTAATAATATAAAAAGTCCAATTTTTTTCCAATATTTAGCGATCATATTCCACCTCTTTTAAAATAACTCATATTATCATTATACTATAATTTGCAATTTTGTCAATATTATTTCCTGTTCTGGAAACAATATTACTATGTTATGTTTCTTATTAAAAGTAATGTTTTATATTTGAATCTTGAAATGACACTACTCTTAATAAGAGTAATAACTCAGTTATCAATAAAATAATAAAGGAGTTTCTTATGATTCGATTTTTTATTTTAATTACTTCATTATGTTTTTTATTAACAGGTTGTCAACCTTCTCAAAGTAATGATAAGTCCGAAAAAATCAATAATGAAGTAGAAAATAGTTCATCTATTTCAGACAATACTACTAGTATTTCTCAAATTCAAACTACGGAAAATATCTCTAATATTTCTAATGCGATATCTCCTGATGTTAACAATGTTACAAATGAAAACACAAATACCTCTAATACTACAACTTCTTCATCTTCTGATAGTTCTCCAAAAGAAACAGAACTTGCATCTTTTACAACAAAAATCTATACAAAAGAAGAGGCAAGACAAAATAATCTTTCTATTACTTCTTCTCGTTTAAATGGAACTATTGTAAAAGCTGGTTCTACTTTTTCTTTTACACAAACAATTGGTCCTTCTACCAGTGATAAAGGATATCAAGAAGCTGATATCTTTGATTCAAACGGAAATAAGAAAAAGGGACTTGGCGGTGGAAACTGCCAAATTAGTAGTACTTTATATAATGTAGTTTTATCATTGCCTACTTTAACAGTAATTGAAAGGCATGAACATAGTAACAAAGTTCCCTATGTAAAAGCTGGAAAAGATGCTGCAGTTGCTTATGGAAGCATTGATTTTAAATTTAAAAATGAAAATCCATATGATATTAAAATTTATTCCAATGTAACTACTAATAATGTAACAGTTCGAATTGTAAAAATCGAATAATCTTTGTATATTTTAGTTTTTTCATCATATAGTAGTTAATAATTAGGAGGTTATTTCATGATTCGTATTCGTAAATTTATAAAATTTTATATCATATTATTTTTTACTTTGTTTGCATTTACTTTTTCCAGTTTCTGTCTTGCTTCTGAATCTTATATTTGGACTTCTTTAGACCCGTCTATTCTAACTTCTAATACAGATCAAGAAGCTGTCTCCTCTTCTAATTCTCTAAATCTCGAATCCGGTAGTGCGATTTTAATTGAACAACATAGTGGAAAGATATTATATGAACATAATATACATGAAAAATTAAGACCTGCATCCGTTACAAAAATAATGAGCGTTCTTTTAATTATGGAAGCTTTAGAAGAAGGAAAAATCCAATTAACAGATCAGATTCCTTGTAGTGAAACAGCTAGTTCTATGGGGGGTTCTCAAATATGGCTAGATCCGAGAGAAGAACTTTCTGTAGATGAAATGCTCAAAGCTATTTGTGTCGTATCTGCTAATGATTGTACTGTAGCAATGGCAGAATATTTAGAAGGAAGCCAGGAAGCCTTTGTCGCTAAAATGAATCAAAAAGCCAAGGAACTTGGAATGAATGATACTACTTTTAAAAATTGTCATGGTATTGACGAGGATGGGCATGTTACTTCTAGTTATGATATCGCTATTATGTCAAAAGAACTTTTAAATCGTTATCCTCAAATTACAAATTATACTACTATTTATATGGATTCTTTACGAGATGGAAAATCATCTTTAGTAAATACGAATAAATTAATTCGCAATTATAAGGGGGCTACTGGATTAAAAACAGGATCTACTTCTCTTGCCTTATATAATCTATCTGCTTCTGCCACCCGTGATAATTTATCTTTAATTGCTGTTATTATGAAAGCTCCTACTACTAAGATTCGTTTTGCCGAAGCTCAAAAATTACTAGATTATGGTTTTTCTAATTTTTCTTATCAAGAACTTGGAAAAAAAGGAGATATTATAAAAACAGTTCCCGTATCCAAAGGCGTTTCTTCTCAAATCGATATTGTTCTTGAGAATGATTGTGGAACGATTATAGAAAAAGGATCAGAAAAAAATATCACTCAAACAATAGATCTTCCAGATTCTCTCTCTGCTCCCATCTCTCAAAATCAGAAGGTAGGAGAAGTTTCTTATTCTTTGGATGGAAATATTGTTGCTAGTACCAATTTAGTTGCCAAAGAAAGTATCGATAAAACCAATTTTTTTACTATTTTTAAAAATCTCTTTTTAAAATGGGGAAATCTTCTTCGCTAAAAATATTGATGATAAGAAAAATGGCTTCGCTACATGTACAGATTGCTTCGCAATCGCACAGATGAAAGAAACTTAACCTTGTTGCTCCGGAAATTTCGATAGAAATTTCCTATGCAATAAAAAAGAAAAGGTATAAAGCTTTTTATAATACCTTTTCCTTTTTATTCTTTTATCCTTTTATATCTCTAATTTTTTATGTTGTATTATTCTATCTCTTTATTTTATCATCCCATTTCTATATGCATTTAATAGTTGATTTAAGTCCTCAATTTCCTCTTTTAATTGTCTTCCAATATCTGTGTCAGAAATTTTCTTTCTTTCTACTTTTTCAACAATTTGCTTTGTAGAATGAATATCAAGCTCATTTAAAATTGCTTGTTCTGTCGAAGTAAAGGCTTCATGAGCAGTTAATACCAATCCATAAGAATTATAAATAAGAGTATAACCTGCGATTCCTGTTGTTTTCTGATATGCCTTTGATAATCCTCCATCTATTACCAATAATTTGCCATTTGCTTTAATCGGACTTTCACCTTCTTTATATTTTACCGGAATATGTCCGCTTATGATATGGCTTGTTTCTGGATCTAAATTAAATTCTTTTATAATTTTAATGCATGCCCCTTCTTCTTGTGTAAACGTATAAAAAGGATTTTTTATTTCTTTTCTAATCTCTTTATCATCAATGAAATATCTCTCAAAAGTTCTCATAGCGTCTTTGCAAAAAATAGGAGAATATTTACCACACCATAAATACCACATAAAATCCATTGCATTTTGTTTTTCTTCCGTTTGTTCTTCAGCAAAAAATGCTTTTCTGGCAATTTGATCAATATAATCCAATAATTCTTTTCCTGATCTTATATTTCCATCAAAATTTACTTTAGCCAACTCTCCATTTTCATCCATCGGAATACAGCCATGGATTAATAAATTACCATTATAAATTTTATAAATACTTCCCTTCGTGTATAAGAAATTAACATGTCTTTGTAATTTTTCGCTATTTTTAAATCCTTTTACTAATTTTTGAACAACTTCCTCTTCTCTTTTTGTTAAACAATATGGATCTTTTTCATCTATCGTAGGAAAGTCATCGTCCAATAACTTATATTTTATATTATTAATTCTAATTTTTCCACCTTGAATTTTATCTAATAATAAACGATCTTCCATTTCATATTCGGGATGCTTTTTAATTATATTTCCTTCTAGTTTAAACTGAATAATTGCTGCTGCCTTTTCAATTTTGGCATATTTTTCTATTTCAGACTGCCTAGCTCCTTCTATTTTATTTGTTTGAAATACAGATGATACTTTGGGATATTCCTCTTCGGCAAATTCAATCATTGGTCTAATATTAATTCCATAAGCATCTTCTAAAATGTCCAAATTTCCATATCTTGCACAAATACGAAGTACATTCATGATACAAGCGGCACTTCCACAAGCAGATCCCATCCATATAATATCATGGTTCCCCCATTCTATATCGATGGAATGATATTTCATTAATTTATCCATAATAATATCCGGACCTGGTCCTCTATCATAAATATCTCCTATAATATGCAAATGATCAATTGCTAATTGCTGAATTAAATTTGATATTGCAATAATAAAAGCTTCTGCTCTTTCTAGTTTAATAATCGAATGAATTATTTGATCATAGTAAGACTCTTTATCCATTACATTTTGATTTGCATGTAATAATTCGTCAATAATATATTCATATCCTTTTGGCATTGCCTTTCTTACTTTTGATCTACTATATTTAGAAGCAACAATTGTACATATTTTTATTAAACGATATAAAGTTATCTTATAAAATTCTTTTCTTTCTTCTTTTCTTTTTAATTCTTCTTTGATGATTGCAAGCTTTTCTTCTGGATAATAAATTAAAGTTGCTAATTTTCTTCTTTCAGCACTTGTCATGCTATTTCCAAAAGTTTCGTCAATCTTTGTTTTTATAACTCCGGATGCATTTTTTAAAATGTGTAAAAATGGTTCATACTCTCCATGTAGATCACTTAAAAAATGTTCTGTCCCTTTTGGTAAATTTAAAATTGCTTTTAAATTAATAATTTCCGTACATACATCTTGTATCGTAGGAAATCTCTCTGCCAATAATTCTAAATATTTTTGCTCACTACTATGTTTCATATTTTTTCTCCTTACACGTCCTTATTATTCTCTTATTATACGATGAATCTAAAATTTTCGCAATCCAAAGTTAAAAGTAGAAGAGAATTAATCATCCTCTTCTACTTTTATAATATTTTGAATATTAATTGGCTCTTTCTTCTCTTCTTGTTCTTCTGGTTTCATTTCTACTTCCATTTGAATTTTTTCTGGTCGTTTTACTTTAATTTCTTCTCTTTCTCGTCTTCTTCTTTCTTGTTCTTCTCTGTTTTTATCTTCTTTCTTATTTTGCATGCATTTATTAATTAACTGATTCGTCTTCTCTACTAAGTCTGGCATATAGTCTAATAAGCGATCTACACTAGATGAATGATTTACGGGAAGTAATTTCACACAATTAGATTGAACAACTAAAAATGCAATTGGATTAATGCTTACTCCAGCTCCACTACCTCCTCCAAATGGTAATCGATATTGAATCGATTCCTCTTTTTCTCTTTTGTTATACTCATCAATGGTTTCTCCTTTAAATTCGCTTCCTCCGGAAGCAAATCCAAATGAAACTTTTGAAATAGGAATAATCACAATATTATTCGATGTTTCAATTGGTTTCCCAATAATCGTATCTACGTCAATCATATCTTTGATACTATTCATAGCTGTATTCATAAGGCCTTCGATTGGATGTTCTGGCATTTTTTCTTCCTCTCCTTTTCTTTAATATTACATATATTATATAAATAATATGTACCATTTTTAGCCTAATTATACAGTCTAACTTTATTTTGTAGTAATTTCCCTTATGATAAATAGGATCAATTTTGTAATAATAATTTTTTTCCTTATATTCTTCAATAAATTTACTTAGTAAAAGGGAAAGAATTGATGTAATTCCTACCACTAGAAAAGCAGTAATATCTGCTCTTTCTAAACCCAATTGTAGCTTTAAATTAAACTTTTTTAATTCTATTTTATGAAATAGTTTTGTCCATTCCATTTTACTTGGCATATATTCTTTTAAAGTTTTAACATCCATTTCTTTTAATAATCTGTTTTTTTCAATTTTCTTTAATTTCTCTGTGTTTACTGGAATTTTTAATAGTCTTATTTTAAAAAAAGTATACAAATTAAAATAGAAGATAGGAATATCACTTTTTTCTTCTTTTTCATGCTCAAATTTCTTCACTTCTAATTCAAATACCATTGTTAGTATGCTAGTAATAATAAAAGCAAATATTAGTACAATAATAAAAAAAACTAACATAAATCTCACACCCTTTGATCTATATTAGTATTTTTCCATTTTTTTCTTATTTTATTCTTCTTTCTCTTTTTTCTTTCTCTTTTAGTATTAAGTACATTTTCCCACTTTTATTAATTTCTTTATTCCTCTACCATCTATGCTCTCTTTTTTACTTTTTCTACAATAATATCATCAAATAGTTTTTCTTGATTTGTAGTTACCTTACTTCTTCTAGATAATTCTAATAGCCCTGTAAATGCTGTCACTACTTCTTGCTTATTGTGTTCTTTTAAAGAAAATAATTTATTAAAAACAAATTTAGGCTTACGAACTAAAACTCGAAACATTTCCTTTACTTTGCTTGCTACAGTATAGGTATCTGTAATTGCAATTTTTTGTATATTCTCTGCATTCTGATTTATTTTTTCTTCATTTCTTTTTACCAGATTACGATATAATTCTGGGATTACTTCTTGTGTGTATTCTTTTTCAATTCTTTGCTTTGGCAAGTCAATTTTTTCTTCCATGCCAAATATTCGATTTGCATATAAATCATAATTTGCTCTTAGCTTTTTTGTGATTTCTTTATACTTTTTATATTCAATAATTCTTTGTATTAGTTCTTCTTCTGTTAATTCCTTTTCTTCTTCTACTTGAACTGGTAATAATGTTTTCGATTTTAGATAGATTAAAGTGGATGCCATAATTAGAAACTCACTTGCTATATCTAAGTTCATACTTTCCATTTCATTTAAATACTGAATATATTGGTCTGCAATTTCACTAATCTTTATGTCATAGATATCCATTTTATTTTTATCTATTAAATGACATAACAAATCTAATGGCCCTTCAAAATTATCTATTTTAATTGCATATTTATTTGTTTCTAGCATTAATACATTTGGCATCTTATTCCTCTCCTATTGTAATATTTTCGCTTCGATATCCTTTCTTTCTTAAATAGTTTATTATTTCTTCTTTTTCCAGTTGAGATTTCTTTTTTTCTACTAATTCTCTTGCAGATTTTCTTTCATATTCTGTCATCTCTTCTTCATGTTTTTCTATGTAGTCTTCTATTAATTCCTTTTTCAATCCTTTTGCATATAATTTATACATTAATTCTTTAAGAGAAAGCCTTTTTAAATTCATATATTCTTTTATGATTCTTTCGATATATTCTTCATCATTAATATAACCTGCTTCTATAAAGTATTCAATAATTCTTTCTAAGTTTTGCTCTGGTATGATTGATTTAAATTTATTCCTTACTTCATATTCTGATCTTTTTTTATACATTATATATTTTAGTACTTTTGTTTTTTGTTTGTCAAATTCTTCAAGTTCTTTCATGCGGTCTTTTGGTTTATTTCCCGTTCCATCTAAGAATTTATCTATATCTAAGATATCTTTTATTTCCTTCATATTTCTCCTTTATATGGCAAAAGCATCTATTTTTAAGATGCTTTTGTTTATCCATTTATTTTATATTGGTTTTATCTCTATTTAAAATAAGAGAGGCTTATTTGCATTCTATTCTTCGCTTTCTGCATCTTCCTCTTCTTCCATGTCATCTCCTAAACTTTTTTCGAATGCTTTTGCAAAGTTATCTCTTACTTTTTGATCAATCTCTTGCATTATTTCTGGATTTTCTTTTAAATATTTCTTTACATTTTCTCTTCCTTGACCAATTCGATTTCCGTTGTAACTAAACCAAGATCCACTTTTTTCTATAATATCTAGATTAACTGCCATGTCTAATATATTTCCTTCTTTTGATATACCTTGACCATATACTACATCAAATTCTGCTTCTCTAAATGGTGGAGCTACTTTATTTTTAATAACCTTTACTCTTACTCTACTTCCAACAATTTCTCCGTCTTGTTTAATGTTTTCTACTTTTCTTATATCCATACGTACAGACGCATAAAATTTTAAAGCTCTACCTCCTGTTGTTGTTTCTGGATTTCCAAACATAACACCTATTTTCTCTCTTAATTGGTTAATAAAAATTAATACTGTTTTTGATTTATTAATTGCCCCTGCTAATTTTCTTAATGCTTGTGACATTAATCTAGCTTGTAATCCCATATGAGAATCTCCCATATCTCCATCAATTTCTGCCTTTGGCACTAATGCTGCAACAGAGTCTACTACTACTACATCTAAGGCACCACTACGAATTAATGCTTCTGTAATTTCTAATGCTTGTTCTCCTGTATCTGGTTGAGAAACAATTAAATTATCAATATCTACTCCTAAATGTTTTGCATATACGGGATCTAACGCATGCTCTGCATCAATAAATGCTGCTTCTCCATTCATTTTTTGAGCTTCTGCAATGATGTGTAACGCTAATGTTGTTTTTCCTGAAGATTCTGGTCCATATACTTCGATAATTCTTCCCCTTGGAACACCACCAATTCCTAGTGCTATATCTAATCCTAATGCACCTGTTGGAATTGCTTCTACTTCCATTGCTTTAAACTCTCCCAATTTCATAACAGAACCTTTTCCAAATTGTTTTTCGATTTGTCCCATTGCCACTTCTAAGGCTTTTCTTTTTTCTATGTTTTCTTCACTCATTTTTCTTCCTCCAATAAAACGTTTGTTTGTTGTTATTATATCGTATAATTTCTTTTTGTCAATAGTTTTTTCCCTTAATTTTTTGTTTCTATTTTTCACAGCTTATAATACCATTAAAATAACATCATTTTTTATTTTATTACATTCCTTTGATTATAAAAATTTAAATTAGTTATGTCTATACCAGTTTTCAATTCCATAAAATAATGAATAATTATTCGGCTTTATTTCTCCCATTAAATTATTGCTATATAATACTGTATTTTTATTAAAATACAAACTGATATATGGAATTTCATTTATATATATCTCTGCTAATTGTGTAATTTTCTCTTTTACTGCTTCATTATTATTGGTAATGTTGTTTAGTTCACTCATTAAAGTTGTCACTTCTTGTGTATGATAATTTGCTAAATTATTGTCTCCCAAATATGTAGATAAGTCTGGAGACATTCCTATATTAATACCAGTCAAAATCATCATATAATTTTTATTTGTTAAATAATTATTATACTGTTTTGCATTTACTTTTACCAATTTTAACTTGATTCCAATATTCTCTAAATTACTTTTTATTATCTCTGATGCTGCTACTTGAGAAGCATTTTCAGAATTTACAACCATCTCCAAATTTAAGCGAATCGTTCGATAATTTTCTACTTTTTGCCAAGTCCCATATTTATATTGCCAACCTTGATCCATTAGTACTTGTTTTGCTTGATCTGGGTTATATCCAATGCTGGAATTGTTTGAAGTATAACTCCAATTTCCATAGTCTAGTGGAAATTCTGCCATATAATATTTTCCTCCATATACGCTCGACATAACTCCACTTTTATCAATTGCATAAGATACAGCCTTTCTTACTTCACTTCTACTTAATAAACTGTCTGTACAGTTCATTGCAATAAAGTCGAACTCTCTACCTTTATATTCTTTCTTTTGATATCCCATTGTTCCAATATATTCTTCTACATTTAAGTTCTGTGTAGAAATAATATCAACATTTCCCAATTTAAAACTGTTATATGCTTCCCCCATAGAACTATATAAGTTAATAATAATTGTTTCAATCTTTGCATCTTTTTGAGCTTTATTCCAATAATTTTCATTCTTTTTTAATGTAATTGTACTTCCTTCATTACTAACAATTTTATACATGCTATTTGACCATGGCATTTTATTTAATTCAGCATTCGTAAAATCTTGATTCAAATAATTGTTTTTCGATAGGATTGGAAAGATTAAATTATACTCAAAAAAAGGTACTACTGTATCTAAATTAATTCGAATTGTGTATTCGTCAATTACATCTACTCCAATTACATGTATTACTTGATAAGAATAAATAGATGGCGTATCCTTTAGCCTGTCAATCGTGAATTGAACATCATTTGCGGTTACTTTACTTCCATCTTGCCATTTCACATCGTCTCTTAACTTTAAAATATAAGAAGTATCTCCTGTTTTTGACCATTCTTTTGCTAAATTCGGCTGCAATTCATAGTTCTCTCCTAATGTTAATAATGGTTCATATAATAACCTAGATATTTCTTGTACATTACGATTATTACTTAATAATGGATTCATTGTATCATAACCGTACAATACTTAGTCGAATATCTGTTAACTTAGAACTAGTTTGTACATTTTCTGTTTTTACTTCATTTACATTTTGATTTTCATCATGATAAATCATATAAAAAGCAAAACCAATTAGTGCAATTACAAAAACAATAAATATATATTTTATAATATTATTTTTCATGATTCACCTCAAACACAATACGTTTTTTCCTTTGTATCATATCTTAATTTTCCCCTTTTTTCAAGATGCTCTTTTCATTTTTCTTATTTCTGAATATATCATGATATTAAATTTTGTTTTCACTTTTCTAAAGAATGATAAGAAAAATGGCTTCGCCACATGTACAGTTTGCTTCGCAATCGCACAAATTAAGGAAATTTAACCTTGTTACTTCAGAAATTTCTTTCGAAATTTCCTGCGTAATAAAAAACAAAAGGGAGCATTTTACTTGCCCCCTTTTCTATATTCAATTATTATTTTCTAGATTCTATAATTAATTTCATTCCTGTGCGATCTTCTCCTTCTACTTGAACTTCTGCAAATGCTGGGATACATACTAGATCTACACCGGATGGCGCTACAAAGCCTCTTGCTATTGCTACTGCCTTCACCGCTTGATTTAATGCTCCAGCTCCAATTGCTTGCATTTCTGCCTTATTACTTTCCTTTACCAATCCAGCAATCGCTCCTGCTACTGAGTTTGGATTTGACTTTGATGAGATTTTTAAAACTTCCATTTTTTGCCTCCTATAATTTATTTTTTAGTTCATTTTGTAACTGTGTTAGTTATATTATATTTGGCAATAATTGTAAAGATATTTTTCCATTTTTTAGGTGATTTTCATCGCAAGTTTCGACAGTTTTTTTCAATTATTCTATGTTTATCCTCTTTATTTTCATTATCTGATTATTTTCATCATTTATTTCAAATAAACAACTATTGAAAGATGCTTCGCCATCTGCTAATTGATATCTTTCTGGAAGAGAAGTAACAAATCTTTTTAAAGACACTTCAATATCCATTCCTATTACAGAATGCTTTGGTCCAGTTTTTCCAATATCTGTAATATATGCTGTTCCATTTGGAAGAATGGTTTCATCTGCTGTTTGCACATGAGTATGTGTTCCATATACAATACTTGCCTTTCCATCTAAAAAATATCCCATTGCGATTTTTTCTGCCGTTGCTTCTCCATGGAAATCTACAATAATAATATCTACTTCATCTTTTATGTTTTTAATAATTTCCTCTGCCACTATGAATGGATTTTCTGATAATATCCCCATTGAAGTTCTTGCAATCAAATTCATTACCGCTATTTTTTTATCTCTACAAAAATAAATTCCATATCCTTTTCCTGGTAATCCGGCTGTATAATTCGCTGGCCTTACTATCTTTGGATGATCGATAAAAGAAAAAATCTCTTTCTTTCCCCATGTATGATTTCCCATGGTAACTACATCTGCGCCACTTTCTATTAATTCATCAAAAATTCGTCTCGTAATTCCCATTCCTCCTGCTGCATTTTCTCCATTTACAACAATAAAATCGATCTTTTCTTCCTCTTTTAACTTTGGAATTACTTCAACCGCTTTTTTCACTCCACTTTCCCCTACAATATCTCCTACGGCTAATATTTTCAAGTTGTATGACTCCTTTCTATACTAAAAATACACCGCTAAATATTAGATATCTCTAGTATTTGCGGTGTACTTTTTATTTTGCATAATCTACTATTCTTGTTTCACGAATAATATTTACTTTAATTTGTCCTGGATAATCCATTTCATTTTCGATTCTCTCAGACACTTGTCTTGCTAAAATTGTCATCTCGCTATCAGAAATTTTTTCTGGTTTTACCATGATTCTAACTTCTCTTCCTGCTTGTATTGCAAAAGATTTTTCTACACCATCAAATGCGTCTGCAATTTCTTCTAGATTTTGTAATCGTTTTATGTATGCTTCTAATGTTTCTCTTCTTGCTCCAGGTCTTGAAGCTGAAATTGCATCTGCTGCTTGTACTAATACTGCTTCTAGTGTTAATGGTTCAACATCTCCATGGTGAGCTTCTACTGCATTAATTACAAGCTCATTTTCTTTATATTTCTTTAAAATGTCAACCCCTATTTCAACATGTGTTCCTTCCATATCATGATCTAAAGCTTTTCCAATATCATGTAACAATCCAGCTCTTCTTGCTATTTTAGGATCTAATCCTAATTCTTCAGCCATAATTCTAGCTAAATTTGATACTTCAATAGAATGATTTAATACGTTTTGTCCGTAGCTGGTTCTATATTTTAATTTTCCAATTAATTTTACTAAATCTGGATGTAGTCCAATTACTCCTGTTTCTAAGATTGCTCTTTCTCCTTCTTCTCGAATCGTTGCTGATAATTCCTCTTTTGCTTTTTCTACCATTTCTTCAATTTTTGCTGGATGAATTCTTCCATCATCAATCAATTTTTCTAGAGCAATTTTGGCTACTTCTCTCCTTAAAGGATCAAATCCCGATAAAATGACAGCTTCTGGAGTATCGTCTATAATTAAATCCACGCCTGTTAAGGTTTCTAATGCTTTTATATTTCTTCCTTCTCTACCGATAATTCTTCCTTTCATATCGTCATTTGGAAGAGAAACAATTGATACTGTTGTTTCTTGAGAATGATCTGCTGCGCATTTTTGAATTGCATAACTAATAATTTCTTTCGCATTTTTTTCTGATTTTTCTTTAAATTTTTGTTCTAATTCTTTTATTAAAAATGCTTTTTCTGTTGTTATCTTTTTATCTAATTCTGATAACAATTGCTTTTTTGCATCTTCAGAAGATAATCCGGATATTCTTTCTAATTCTTGTGTCTGTCTTTCTATAATTTGTTCTAGTTCTCCTTTTTCTTTTTCAACTTCTTGCTTTCTTAATTCAATATCCTTTTCTCTTTTTTCTAAACTTTCAGAGCGTTTGTCCAAATTTTCTTCTTTTTGGAACATTCTCTTTTCTTGATTTTGTATTTCGCCTCTTCTCTCTTTTATCTCTTGATCTAATTCATTTCTTGCATTCATAATTTCTTCTTTTGCTTTAAAAATTTCTTCTTTTTTCTTGTTTTCTGCTTCTTTATTTGCAAGTTCCAAGATTTTTTTTGCTTCTTCTTCAGCACCTTGAATTTTAGATTCGGCAATTTTTTTTCTAATTAAGATTCCTACTGGAATAAAAATTGCTCCCGAGATAAGGATAGTGGCAATTACGACTGTTATGTTTAAATCCATAATTTCTTCTACCTCTTTCCTATTAAATTTTCAATGTACAGTTCAATATATAATTTAATTTCTATGATAATATATTTTTAACCTACAATAATATTGTAACTTTATTATGGTCAACTGTCAAGGTGATTTTATGAAAATCAAATAAAAAGCACTTCTAAGAACCTTTTTTCTTTAAAGTGCTTTTATTTTATTCTTATATTATGCTCTTGGATGAGCTTTTCGATATACATTTTTTAGATTTTCATCTTGGAATTGCATATATACTTGTGTCGAAGAAATATCAGAATGTCCTAACATTGTTTGAATTGCTTTTAAGTCTGCTCCATTTTGTAATAAGTGAGTAGCAAATGAATGGCGAAGTACATGTGGTGTAATATCTTTTGTAATATGAGCTTGTTCTTTATAATATTTTACGATCTTCCAGAATCCTTGTCTAGTTAATCTTTTTCCATTTATATTAACAAATAAAGCTTTTTCTTGATCATCTTTTATTAAAATTGGTCTTGCTTCTTCCATATATTCTTTTAGTGCTTTTATTGAAATTGCTCCTAATGGTATATTTCTTTGCTTCGTAGCATTTCTACAAATAACAAATCCTTCTTCTAATTTTACATCATCCACTTCTAAAGAAATAATTTCTGTTACTCTCATTCCTGTTGCATATGCAAATTCTAACATTGCTTTATCTCGAATTCCTTTTAAATCTACATCCTTTGGTTGTTCTAATAATAGCTCGATTTCTTTTGAAGATAAAATACTTGGTGCTTTTTTCTCAATTTTAGGAGATTGAATTCCTTCTGTTGGATCTTGCTTTACTTTCTTCATTCTTAATAAGTATTGATAAAAAGAACGTATAGAAGCTAAATTTCTAGATATTGTTGACGTCTTTTTTCCAAGTTCTGTCAAATGATGTAAGTATTCATTTATTTCTTTTGCTTCTATTTTTGAATAACTAATATTACTTTTTTCTATGTAATTTGAAAATTGTACGATGTCTCTCTTATATGATTGTAAAGTATTATTTGACAATTTTTTATCTTTTTGTAAAAATTCTAAAAAAAGTTTTATTTGTTTTTCCATTCTATTATCTCCTTCATTGTATTTTTCTCTATTTTATAACATATATTACTTCTTATTTACATAAACCATATATGTTATATCAAATTTATTTCTAATTGTAAATACCCAGTTTGGATTTTTACAAATATTTTACTGCTGCCATTAATATATTAGAAGAGCCATACACTTCTATAAAAGCAGCTAATATTAGTACCATAATACCGATTAGTGAAAATATTGTATGTCTTATTATTTCTACCTTAATATTTTCTTTTCTTTTATCTTTCATAATTGAATGATATAAGTTCATTCCACTTACCGATAAAGCAAGAAAAATTGGAATAATCATTATGTTTTGCAATAATATACTACTTACACTAAATAGCATTCCTTTCCCAGTTCCTAATACAGCAATTGCTGCTGATATTGCATAAGATATGCAAAAACCTCGATAAGCAATATATAAATATACAATCGGCATCCCTATTACTGTTGACCCCATAAACCAAAGAAAAATTCCCATTATCACATTTGATTTAATCGAGCTTTTCAACAGTGCTTCTTGATCAATCGTAGTATTTCCTTCTTTTAAAGTTTGTATGAAATTTTGAATATAATTTTTAACTTCTGTTTGCTCTGCTTCTTGCATGTAATTTAAAAATAATACTCCTAAAATAATTCCTATCAAAAAAATCATACAAGCAGATAAATACTCTTTTTTATTGTTAACGATATGTTTTAATATAATTTCTTTTATTTTTCCTTTGCTCTTCTCTTTTCTCATTTTATTCCTCCAATGGACTAATTTCTTATACATAATGTCTATTCAATAAAATGAGATTTAGAACTATTTTCATTTTTTTTCTATTACTTTTCCGTAAACGCCTCCGCCACCAGCTTGTATTTCCATTTTTCCTTCTCGTGACTGCATAATCATGGTTGCAATTTTCTCACCACAAACAGCATCTATATCATCAAAAGACAAACGATGTAAAATATTCATTTCTGTTTCAAAATGGTCTAATAATTTATCAATTGTTTTCTTTCCTAGCCCTGGTATAAACGTTAATGGCACTTGATAAACATAAGGAGGTCTATCTTTTGGACTCATTGTTTTCGATTTATCTTTTATTATCTCAATTCGATCAAAAACTCCCATTGTTATATTTCTACTATCACAAGTATCGCATTTAGTTACTGGCGCGTCTCCTGGTATGTTTTTTCCACACACTTCACAATACGTTCTATGGTATTTTCCAAGTTTTGGATCTAATCCATAATTACAAAGTATTTTTCTTCCATCTTCTTTTTTGATGGCTTTTAATAATTCTTTAAAACTAATATTTTCTACTAAAATTTTATTGTATTCCCTTGCAATCTTTGGTAATGAATGTGCATCCGAATTTGTTAAAAACGTTTTATTTTCTAATTCTGAAATTTCATCTGCCAAAAAAGTATCAGAGCTTAATCCTAGCTCAATTGCTGGAATTCTACTATATTTTTCTTTAAAAATTCTTTCCAATCGACTTGTACAATTCCCATAAAAGCTCTTATGTGGTGTAAAGGCATGGGCAGGGATTAAAACTCCATTGTATTTTTCTACAATATCAATTAATTCATAAGCAGATAAGTCTGCTCTTTGGGAGCTTAAAGT
Organism: Candidatus Merdicola faecigallinarum; assembly: GCA_018714565.1. GTDB lineage: Bacteria > Bacillota > Clostridia > TANB77 > CAG-508 > Merdicola > Merdicola faecigallinarum. The sequence goes on from DVNH01000048.1 coordinate 45,003, forward strand.
AATATTTTTGATATGTTTACTCATTTCGTTTGAAAAGCCTTTCATATCTTTTAATTTTGGAAAATAACAAAGGTTATGGGCACTTCCTGTTTTTCCTTCGTCATTTATTTCTGCAGTTTCTATTTCACTTCCTAAGATAATACAAACTTTATCTTTGTATACAATTCCTCCATCTTCTATCTCGTATGCTTCTCCTGTTTTTAAAAATTCTTCTATATCTTCTATTACATAAGGAGAAGCACAATCAATAATTCCAACTATATTAATTCCTTTTCTTTCGAAACATTCTTTTGCAATATTCGCAAAATTCAAGCTTCGAGCAGCTGTAATTTTTATTGGTTTATTATTTTCACTTCTTCCTATGTGTACATGTAAATCTGCAAATATTTCGTTCATTTTTTCTCTCCTTTATTATAGGGCAATGCTAATATTAGCACGCCCTACTCTTTTTATTTTTTTATGATATATTTTCATCTTCTAATAGTTCTGAAAACTTATGATTTTTGTCAATTTCTAATGCCACTTCTTGTTTTAATCTTCTTTCTGCATTTAACTTTTGTCTATTATCTCGATATCCATCTTTATTTTTCTCTATTTTCTTTCCTTCTATATAAATTTTTCTAGCTTCTGTACGATATTCGATTTGAGCATTAATTCCATGAACAATATCATATTTCGGTAGTGCATTTATTTTTTTTTGCCATTTCGTGATAATTTTACTTTTATCTATCCCCAACGTATTTAAATTTTCAACTTCCATAACAAATTCTTTAAAGTCATCTAGATATCGATTTTGAAGTCCTGCTAAATTTTCATTTTCCAAAATAAATAATGCTTCTACTGGAGTAAATGCCCTTCTATCATCACGATCTAAAAGCATTCCAAAGTTATCAATTAATTCTAAAAAATCTCCTTCTTTTTCTCTATTTTGAACTGGTTCATATCGATTTACTTGCATACAAATTTGACAAAAGTGATCATCGAATCCTAATGTTTTTAAATACTCTGCCCCTTCTTTAGCATATGTTTTTACTTTATTTATATCATATGCAATTGCTGTTTTTTTACATCCATATAATAAACAAGCAGTTAGTACCAAATTAGAATCTATATCTAATTTGGTATGTTCCAAAAATTCTCTTGCCATTTCTGTTTTAAAAATAACTGTATTATCAAAAAAACATTCATGTTTTCTTTTAAAATATAAGATAATTTTCATTTTTTCTGACAAACTTTTTTCTGATAATATATATTCAGCAAAACTCATATCAACCATATTACATTACTCCTTTTATCTCTTGTTCCATTTTCATTATATTCGATAAACTTATTTTATTCAATATCATTATGTAAATGTAATATGTTTGTAATAAAAAGGACTTAAAATATTAAACATATCCTTGTTTAATATTTTAAGCCTTTTTCAATTGTTTTCTAAATTTTAATCTTTGCAATTTGTTCTTCTATATTTTTTATGTCTTCGTTATTATAAATAATATATTCTGCATTTTCTGTAAAGAATTCGTTGCTATTTTGTGCATTCAATCTTTTCTCCGCTTCCTCTTTTGTAATTCCATCTCTTTTCATAACACGATTAATTTGTTTATTTCGGTCTGCTATTACTGCAATTACAAAATCACAGATTTGATTTAAATTACTTTCATATAGCAAAGGAGCATTTACTACAATTATTTTTTTCTTTAAATGATTAATTCGTTTTTTTATTTCATCTACTACATGAATAAAGGTTAATTTATTTAATTCTTCTCTTTTTGCTTCATCTTCAAATATAATATTCGCTAATTTTTTACGATTTAATTCTCCTTTATTATCAATAATTCCAGACCCAAAACAATTTACGATGGATTTTAAATACATCGTTCCTTTTTTGGATAATTCTTTTGCGATCTTATCGGCATCTACAATTTCTGCATTGTATTTTTCTTCTAATATAGCACATACTGTATCTTTTCCTGCTCCTGAACTACCTGTTATTCCTATTATTTTCATGTAGATTCCTCCTCATCTTTTTTCAAATCAGTACATTTATATTATACCTGAAAATGCCAAAAAATTCAAGCAGTTTGATTGAATTGCCAATCCAGGATAAAATTCGTTGTATCATTAAATAAAATAAGCATATTCATTTTATTTATAAAAAATAAGTGAATATGCTTGTTTATTTAAAACTATGTTTGATCTTTTAATCTTATGATATATGTAGCTGTTTTGTCTACATATCTACTTTCACAAGGTCCTACTGTCTTGAAACGATAAATTGCATTTCCGTTTACTGTTTTATAAGAATATGCATTTCCAACTCCACTTCCTCTTCCTGCATCATACCATTTATTATTTCCTATATAAATATTAGTATGTCCAGGATATAAACAAATATCTCCAGGTTTTAGATTTCCTTCTTTTTTCAATTGATTTGGAGTTTTGTTTACTCGTATAATTTTAGCAAATTTTTCAATTCTTTTTTTGGTAGAATCTTTTGCTTTTAATTCTCCACTTGCATTTGAATAAATATCTTCCTTCTGTTTTGTAATTCCTAAGTCATAAAATGCCCAAAATACAATTCTTGCACAATTGGTTGTTCTCGCTCCTTTTTTTGCGTCTGCAAAAGAATTATGAGTTCTCTTTTCACCTAAACTTCTTTTATTATTACTATATTCCCAATATTTTCCTGCTTTATAATCTTTTTCAATTTGCTTAGAATAGTCTCCTATCGTTGATAACAATTGTGTAACATTTTTCTTTTCTTTGTCCTCTTCTGTATTATTATTTTGCTTCTCTCCACTTTCATTTTTATTCTGACCATTATTTGTAGAAGAACTACTAGAAGTATCACTATTGTTAGAAGATTGATTATTACTATTTTGTTTATCACTATTCGATTTTTCATTATTATTTTTATTATTTGAATTTTGCTTATTATTGTCATTGCTTTGTGTTTTTGAATCCGTTTCTTGAACTGCTGCCAATCTTGATTCACTCACTGTTTGTTCCGACATAAAATGATATAATATAGCCCATATTCCTTGTGCTCCATAAATAACAATAATAGAAACTACTAACCCAATTAATTTCTTCTTCAAATTTGCTTTATCCGATGGATTAGCCATCATATATTGGATTCCTAAAATAATTGTAACAATGATAACAATCACCGTTGCCACTGCTACCAACATACGTCCAATCGGTAGTGCAAAACCTTGTAATTCCGTATCCGAAATAATAGAACCACCTTGCTTTTTTCCCTCTACAATAAACGAATCTGCATTTTCTTTCATCGTATCAAAATTATCTATTGCCAAACAAAATACGGGAAAGTAGAAAGATAAAAAGATAAAGAATATTAACATTATACTAAATTTGTTTATTTTCTTCATTTTTTCACCGCCTAATTAGAAGGTCACATTTTTTATATTATACCATATTCTTCCCGTCTTCTCAACATTATGTAGACTTGCTTTTATTATATTGTAACTATCTTCTGTGTATAATCTAAATTTGCCCATGAATCATATTCATAGCCTAGCGTATAAATATTGGTTGCAAAAATATCTTTTTCTAGCATATTCTTTAATTGCTTATTATTACATTGATCCATATATTTTTTTACAGATGTTATCATGGATAATTTAGGATTTGCTTTCGTTATTTGAGACAATAACATCCTACCATTATCATTAAATCCTAATACTCGAATATATGGAGTTATCTTTTTAGCTACTTGCATATCTTTTTCTTGAATTCCTAATAATATGTGAAGTAAGATTCGTTGTATTCTAGTTTGAGTATAACGTTTTGATTTTACAATATTTATCAAATCATATAATGTATTCGATTCATTTGCAGCACTCTTTAATAAATTTTCTAATCCTTCTCCCACATCTGGATATTTTTTAATCTCTTCTATAGTCATTCTTCTTAATAAGTAAATAATTTCATGTTCAAATTTTGACAAATCAAACATATAATTTCCTTTTTTATACTCTTCACGAAGCAATCCATATGCACTACTTGGCATAACTCTTCTTATGTCTTTAAACTCATTATGTCTCATCATATCTCGTATTCCAGTACTACTCGCATACTCATCTACAATACATCTCTCATGATAATAAACTTTTTGCCTTTTTACTGCCATTGGCTTTATTTTCGATTTTGTTTTTCGTAACGCTTTTAGATATTCAATTGCTAATATATTGTTAGGTTTTGAGAGAATATTAGAAAAACTAGAAAGATCATTAAGATACATTAGAACTGCATTTTCTCTTGCTTTCGGAAAAGAGTGTCCTTTCTTTAATTCATGGCTTAACAAAGCAGTATATTCTTTTGGTTCTTCATATAAAACATTGGCCAATTTATTTAAAGCATCAATGTCACAAGACTCACATCCGAATGATATATGATTTACAATTTTCAATGAATTTAAAATTTTAATTGCACCTTCTGCAAAATTTTCTGCACTTGAGGTAGCATAAACAGTTGGAAGTTCTATCACTAAATCTACCCCATTTAATAACGCCATTTCTGTTTTTGTCCATTTATTAATTAATGAAGGATTTCCCCTTTGTACAAAATTACCACTCATAACACAAATAACAAAGTCAGCATGCGTTTTTCGTTTGGATTCTGCTAAATGGTATAAATGCCCATTATGAAATGGATTATATTCTGTTACAATTCCTAGTATTTCACTCATAAAATGCCTCCTTCATTACTTGTATCTTTTTTCATTTATTGATATAATACCATAAAATATAAGATTTTACAAATAGTAGGAGATCATATGGAAGAAGTTATTATTTATACAGATGGTGCATGTTCTGGCAATCCTGGACCTGGAGGTTGGGGTTCTATTTTAATGTACAAAAATGAAAAAAAGGAAATTTCTGGTGGAAATAAAGATACTACCAATAATATTATGGAAATAACTGCTGTAATTGAGGCATTAAAATTATTAAAGTTCCCTTGTTCTGTAAAAATATATAGTGATAGTAGTTATGTTGTAAATTGTTTTAAACAAGGATGGATTTATAATTGGAAAAAAAATGGATGGAAAACGGCTTCCAAAGAACCTGTTAAAAATAAAGAACTTTGGGAAGAATTATATCATTTTACTACCATACATAAAATTGAATTTATTAAAGTAAAAGGTCATAGTGATAATATTTATAATAATCGTTGTGATGAACTTGCTAGAAATGCAATTAAACAATTGTCTTAAATAAAAATACACCTTATTTTAATAGACATTTTATTTGTCCACTAAAATATAGGTGTATTTTATTTTTATTCTTTCTAATTACAATTATTGTCTTGATTACATTCTTTTGCAGCTTTATTTGCCATGTTAGCTACTGTTCCGTCATTCATATAGAATTTTTTCTCTGCCATTTTGTCTTGAACTCCTCTTAATGCTTCCCCAAATCTTTGGAAGTGTACAATTTCTCTCTGTCGTAAAAATCTTAATGGATCAACAACATCTGGTTCATCTCTACTTAGATCAATTAATTTCTCATAAGTTGCTCTTGCTTTTTGCTCTGCTGCTAAATCTTCTTGTAAATTTGCGACAGGATCTCCTTTTGCTGCAATATATGCTGCTGTAAATGGCATTCCTGCTGCTGATTGAGGATATACATCTACACCGTGATCTGTATAATATGCTCCTAATCCTGCTTTTTCAATTTCTTCGATACTAGCTCCTTTGGTTAATTGGTGTACAATTGTTCCAACCATTTCTAAGTGTGCTAGTTCTTCGGTGCCAATATCATTTAAAATTGCTTTTGCTTTTTGATCCGGCATTCCAAATCTTTGCGATAAATATCTTAAAGAAGCAGCAAGTTCTCCATCTGGACCTCCATATTGTGAGATAATGACTTTTGCAAGTCTTGGATTTGGGCATTTTATATTAACTGGATATTGTAATGCCTTTGTATAAGTCCACATTAGTAATTCCCCCTTTCCCAAGGCCATGGTTCTTCAAGCCATCTCCATTTATTACATGGATAATGGATGGTAAGTGGTCCATATACCTTTTGATATTTATCTTTTAAATCTTTTAATTTCTTTGCATATTCACGATGCAAACATAATGCCTTTTGATCATCTGGATGAGTATCCAAATATAATCCTAATTCTACAATTGCAAAATCTAATTCTCTAATTTGCATCATCATTTCTTCTCTTCTACAATCTCTTTCTGTCTTTTCTTTCTCCATACAATCCATATTAACTCCAGTTACATTGTAAGCAGACATTGACATATCGATATTATTATCTTCACAATTTCCTTGCATAGGGTTATTGTTAAATCCTGCTGGTACATACATCATATGATTTCCTGCACCACAATTACATCCTCTATTTTCCATCATTTGTTACATCCCTCCCCTATTCTGTTCATTGCTTCAATATATTTTATTTGATTCATTGAATCACAAGGCATATATGGACTTACTAATTCTGGATAAATGGTTCCCATTTTTAGTCCGACACATGGCGTGAACGTTTTGTTCATTGTCTGCCATGGTACATAGCTTTGTGCTAACATTGGATTATCTGGAAAAACATTTTCTTCTTCTTCAAACCCACACATGCATTCATCTTCATAATTTGCCCAATTTGCCATATTCATACTATTATTTACATTATTGCATTTTGTTTCAATTGCATCTTCATTAAAAGTTGCCATATGATTATTGAAAGCACAACATTTTTTACAATTTCTATACATTGTTTTACTTCCTCCTTATCTTTTTGTTATATTACATTTTATGACATAAAAGATGCAATGGTTACTTCTAATCCATCTTTCTCACACAAAAAAATGCCCTATAATACTAGAGCATTTTCTAATTTACTTATTTATCTAATTGATTTAACATCCATATAATTTTACTGTATTGTACAATATATTCATCCATAATACTTGATGTAGCAAAACAGTCTTTTGCATCTGCTTTTTTCTTGATATCTTCTACTTTTCTTAATAATTTTGTATAATCTTTTTTTACATTTTTAATTACTTCATCTTTTGAAACACCTTTATTTTTTGCTTCTTCTATTGATGTTACGTCTAAATAATCTTTCATTGTTCCTAATGGCATTCCTTCTAATGTTAAAATATGTTCTGCCACTTCATCAATTTGTTCATTAACTGTATTATAATATTCTTCTAATTTTTCGTGAAGAACAAAAAAGTGCTCTCCTTCAATATACCAATGATAATTTTGTAATTTACGATAAAATACATTTAAATCTGCTAGAAAATTATTTAATTCTAGAATAATACTTTCCATACAAAAACCTTCTTTCTTTTTATTTAAAAGAAGTATTTCCATATCGATTTCTTTTTATTCTTCGAATCCTTCATATTGTATCTTTTTTGAAAAAGCAAGAATTGTTTCAAAAATTGGACCTAACAATAATAAACCAAATCCAAATCCAACTCCCTTTCCAAATGCTTTTGCTAGACTAAACCTTGTAAAAATGTCTACGATTCCTAAAATAAGCCATCCTATAATTGGAAGAAAAACAAATAATAATAGCCATGGACTTAATCCACAAATATCTAGCATTACTACATCACGATAAATTGGAATGATAGAAGCAAAACCATGTTTACCTGCTTTTCTAAATATAAAATAGCGAATAATAATCTGATAAACAAGAAGCACAATTCCTATAATGAAAATGGTTTTTATGATATTTAATGTAAGCAATAATTTTACCCCTATATTTACTTTTTCTCCTACTGTCATTTCCTCATTTAAATTTTTTATAATCGTTTCTGGCTGTACACCACTTTCGATTTCTTCCTGAATTTTATTAAGATCAAGATCTTCTGTTAATATTTTATTTAGTTGTTTTTCATCAATATTTTCCAATAGCTTTGTTCCTGTATCTATAATTTCTTTACTAACTCCTTTTTCTTGTAGCTCTTCACTATTTTCCTGTATTATTTCAGCCAATTCCTCATTACTATAATTTTGAGTTAATTCTTGATACGCTTTTAACATTTGACTCATGTCTAAATTTTCTACATCAATTGATGTCTCTCCTAAAATCTCTTCCAATGTCTTATTTGTTATTTCGTTTACATCACTTGCATATACTATTGCAAAAAAACTTATAAAAACAAATAAAATGATCATCATTTTTCCTATCTTTTTTACTTCGCTAAATTGTTTCATGTTTCACTCCTTCTTTCTTTTTATTTATATATTTTTTGATTAAGTTGCTGCCAAACTTGTATAATAAGCCTGATATAATTTACTATAATAACCACCTGTTTTTAATAATTGCGTGTGATTTCCTTGTTCTATAATTGTACCATGATCTAAAACAATAATCTTATCGACATTTACAATTGTAGATAAACGATGTGCTATAAATATTGAAGTTTTATTTTTTGAAATTTCGTCAATTGATTTTTGAATAAGTTGCTCCGTATTGGTATCTATATTTGCTGTTGCCTCATCTAAAATAAAAATGGATGGGTTATGAGCAAATATTCTTGCAAAAGCAATTAATTGTTTTTGCCCTGCTGAATAAGAACTTCCTTGCTCTTTTGCAATTTCATCTAATCCCTTTGGTAAAGAATGAATAAATTCTTCTGCAGAAGCAAATTCAATTGCTTTTTCTAGTTCTTCATCCTCTATTTTTTTATTTAGCTCAATATTTTCTCTTACACTTTTTGCAAATATAAATGGATCTTGTAAAATAGTTCCTATTTTTTGCCTTAAAGAATGAATATTAATTTCCTTTATATTCTTTCCATCAATCAAAATTTCTCCTTTTTGAATTTCATAAAAACGGTTAATTAAATTGGTAATTGTTGTTTTTCCAGATCCTGTTTTGCCTACTAATGCAATACTTTGTCCTGGCTCTATTACAAAACTCACATCTTTTAAAACCCAATTTTCATCTTCATAAGCAAACCACACATTTTTAAATTCAATTTTTCCTTTGATCTCTTCTAACTTTTCTCCCTTTTCCAAATCTTCTAAATATTCTTTATGATCTAATATTTCATATATTTTATCGATTGAAACAAAAGAATCTTGTACTGTTTCTATATTTTCGATAATTCGGTTAATTGGTTCAAATATTTGCTTAATATAAGTAATAAATACATATAAAACTCCCACTTCTATTTGAATTCCAAACCATTTGTCCACACAAGCCCATATAACAATAGAAATTCCTAAATTTTCTAAAATCGTCATTACTGCTGGTAATATTCCTGTAAAAAATCCAATTGGTAGTCTAGATCTCCAAAATTCTTCATTTAGTTTTTCACATTCTTTTTGTTTTTCATATTGTCTATTAAATATTTTTATCAATCGAACTCCATAGATCGATTCGGCTAAAAACACATTTACTTTCGTCCTTACTACTTTAGAATATTCATATACTTTATTAATTATTTTAGTGATAATGTAAGATGTAAAAATAATAAAAGGAAGAAGTAAAAAAGTAAGTAAA
>DVNH01000049.1 GCA_018714565.1 Candidatus Merdicola faecigallinarum
ATAAAAAATATATAATAAGAAAAAATTATAGATATAAATTTAAAAATATAATAAGTAAAATAATTATAGTAATGAAATTATATAAGTAAAACAAAAAAGTGTCTTAAAATTGATTTTAATAAATCATAAGAATATTGATATAACTATAATACAAAGGATTATAATAATAATGAATATAATATAGATATAATAAGAAAATAAAGATATATAAATGAATATTAGTATGTATGAAACAGCTAAAAGACTTGAATTAGTAGAAGTAGAGGTTTATGGCTGTTTTATATTATTCTCCTACACCTTATTGCGCAAAACTTTGATTTTGTGCAATTGGAGATGGGAGATTCCAAGAGGAGAAGCTCCTGTTTTTTCTCCTCCTCTCTATTTTCTAATGAAAAAAATATTTCAATTTAGATTTTCTTCCATAGCATTTTATTGTCTTTAAATTCGTATACAATTTTGTTTTCTTCATATAAATATGATAAATAAGATTTTATTGTACTCCCTATTAGAACGTATTGATTTGCATTCATAATTAATTGGTATCGATCAAATATATTTTTTAGAATCTCTTCAAAAGTTATTTCTCTTTTACAAATTTCAAGAATTATATTTATAATTTCTTCTACTTTATTTTTGTTTAATTCTATTAAAGAGTGTATATTGTTTGTTGCTTTACAATGGGATGGAATATATAAATTTGCTCCTACCCTCTCAAGTTTTTCTAATGTATTTAAAAATTCTCTTACATCTAATAAATAAAATATATGATATTTTTCTATTGTTTCTTGACTAATGATAGAATCTGCTAAAAAACAAATATTATCCGAAGTTTTTATTCCTATCATATCAAAGAAATGACCTTTTAATTCAATATATTCTAATCCTTCAGGAAGATTATTTTCTATTTCATTTACTTTAGATCCCTTTGCTAATAAGAATTTATTTTGAATATCTTTAAAAGGAAATCCACCATATAAAAAAGACGGTTCTAAAATTGGAGATTCTGTAAAACCTTTCTCTATTCCATGAGCAAAAATCTTACAATTTGTTCTATCTTGAATTAACTTATTTCCACCAATATGATCTGCATGAGAATGTGTTGTAATAATTCCTTTTACTTTCCAACCATTACTTTCTAGTATTTTTAATATTTTTTTACCAGCATCTTTATCATTTCCAGTATCTATTAAAAAAACATTTTCTTGATCTATTTTATAGATTCCAATATTAGTAGAATTTTTTATATAATAGGTTTGATCTCCTACTTGAATTAATTCCATATTCTCTCCTATATTATTAAAATAAACTTATTTAAAATAAAAAACTATTTTAGTGGAGCTAACAATACTCTTCCTGTTCCACGATATACGTTTACTAAACCTTCAGAACTGACAGCAGATCCAATTAAAGAACGAGTTGATTTCTCCACAGTAAAATTTAAAGTATCTGACCAAGCAATAGCAAAGTTTCCATCTACTTTTAAAACATCATTATCTAACCAAATTTCTACCAACTCTTCTCTTGGAACAGGGCTTTCTAATGCAACGATTCCTTGTCCAGATAGTCTTAAATTGAATAATCCTTCATTTCCCAGTACTGCAGAAGATAAATTACTTCTCATAACGATATCTTGTTTTAATTGAGAATCGCAAGCAAGGAATAAGCCATCATCTAAAACAATCCCACCATTCCATTCAGAAACATCTTCTAATAAAAGATGTTTGTATGTTGGTTCTAACATTAAAGTTCCATTTCCTCTATATTTTGGTTTTACTGCACCTTCTTTTGTTACAGAACCCTTAATTGCCTTTCCTAAGAAATCTCCAACTCCCTTTACATCTGCAACAGATTCTACATTTCCAACAGACCAATGCATTGCTCCAGCACTCACAGTACATTCTGTATTGTTTAATTCAATCATTACTTGTCTTTTTCTTACATTCATCCTACTAGCATAATATGCTGTTACACATGTTTCTGGCGTAACACTTAAATCTGCCATATATTCAATTACACTAAAATTTCCTTTTTTTACAGCTACTCTTACATCATCATTATCTGTTAAATTGTTAATTTGATACATCTTTTTTCCTCCTATCCTTATTTTATAATTGTACTATATTATAAGAAATTGTGTATGTCAATAATATAAATCCTTATATAAAAATTTATTGCTGAATAATAAGAAAAAAAGAAAAGAAGGAGTCTTTGTAAGCACTCCTTCTTTTCTTAAGAAACTTTACCATAATTTCTTGATAAGGATTAGAAATATTTGTTGATTAGCCATATTGACATTACTGAAACAATAGAAACCTTATATCGAGAAATCTCATACTGATTCTTAAAATCTAAAAACTCTCTGTTGCTAGCAATTCTGGAGGAAAAACTAAAAAAATTTGGTAAATATTTCGGTGGCTCATTTGTATCACTCATCTTTAAATAAGTAAAAAATGAATCCAATATACAAATTTCGTTATTAATTGCATATGCCCAAAGTCCTAAATACTTTTTTCCAAATTCAGCAATTTGTGCTTGAGTAACCTTACTCTCTCTTTCAAATACTGCATACATTGAAAGTAAAATTTGAAAATATCGTTCTTTATTAAAGATATCTTGAGAAAGTCTCGCACATTCCTCTAACTCTTTTTCATAATAAGCTAGAAATTTATCGACCTTTAAACTATAGACTTCCTCTTTTGCTGTTAATCGATATTCTTTTTGTTCTATAGGCACTTCCTCTCTCCAAATCTCTTTTACAGCTTCGACAAGATGGGTTATTTTTACCTCGTTTTGGCTTGCTCTTTTTACTAATTCCCGAATCAATACCTCCATTTCCTTATCTTTTAAAATGATATTATTTGTTGTTTTTGATTTATCCTGTCTTTTTTTCATACTGAATCCTCCATATCATTTAAATAAAATACAACATATAATAGTATATTATACAATATTTTACATAAAAAGTAAAGATAGTGAATTTCTTGCATAATTTCTAATTAAAAAGGAAAGAAAGAAAGTCCATAAAGACAATCTTCCCTTCCTCTTTCAATTGTGGTTAACCAAACAGTTCGGTATACATCATAAGCTTTTGAATCTTATCTATCTGCATCATTCCTGTTCGGGCATCTCCGTAAAACAGAGGTTCTCTTCCTGGTGGTGCAGAAATCTCATTACAGATTTCAATTAATTGTATACACATATTCCGTCCACATGGTTTTACCTTTCCGTCTTCTGTGAAGACCTTGTAGTAGTGATTACAAAATTCTTGTTTTGTCATACTCTTTTCCTCCATAACTGACAAAAAGAAACTAATTAATAACTACACCTTTATGTTATCATAAATGATAACATAAAGAAATAAAAAATACTAAATTTACTTCTTTTTTATTACATAAACTTATTTTTATTTGTAATTTTTTAGATAGTAATCCATTTTCTCGATAAATTCTTGGTTATTTTTTGTAGCTACCATTTGTGTAATTAACTGTTCAGTTACATCTGCTACCGGAATATTATTCATCGCCTTTCTTAAAGCGTATACTGTTTCTTGTTCTTTTTGGGTTAATAATAAATCTTCTCTTCTTGTTCCAGATTTATTAATATCAATTGCAGGAAAGATTCTTTTTTCTGATAATTTACGATCTAAATGAACTTCCATATTTCCAGTTCCTTTAAATTCTTCGAAAATAACATCATCCATTCTACTTCCTGTTTCGATAAGTGCAGAAGCTAAAATAGTTAGACTTCCACCATTTTCTATGTTTCTAGCTGCACCAAAAAATTTTTTTGGTTTATGAAGAGCACTTGGATCTAAACCTCCAGATAAAGTTCTACCAGAAGATGGAATTACTAAATTGTAAGCTCTTGCCAGTCTTGTAATACTGTCTAATAGGATAACAACATCTTTTCCTTGTTCAACTAATCTCTTTGATCTTTCTAAAACCATTTCAGCAACTTTAACGTGGTGTTCTGGTAATTCATCAAAAGTAGAATAAATAACATCTCCTTGGATAGATCTTCGCATATCGGTTACTTCTTCTGGTCTTTCATCAATTAATAATACGATTAATTCTACCTCTGGATTATTCGTTGTAATACTATTTGCAATCTTTTTGATTAATGTTGTTTTTCCTACTTTTGGAGGAGCAACAATCATACCTCTCTGCCCTTTTCCAATTGGGCTAATTAAATCGATAATTCTCATTGCATATTCATTTGGTTTTGTTTCTAAATGCATTCTTTCATTTGGATATACTGGAATTAAATCATCAAATTTTTTTCTTTTATATGCATTTTCTGGATGTTCTCCATTTACTTCTCCAACAAAGATAAGAGAAGGGAACTTTTCACCTTCTTTTGCTTTTCTAGAAATTCCTTTAATTCGATCTCCAGTATCTAGCTTAAATCTTCTTATTTGTACAGGAGAAATATAAACATCATTTGGAGTTGATAAGTAATTTTCTCCTCTTAAAAAACCATATCCATCCGGCAAAACTTCCAAAATTCCTTCTGCCATTTTATCATCTTCATTTGTTAATTTGTAGTTCAAATTATCTTCGCTTATTAATTCTTCTTCCGTTGATTCTGGTTCTGGCTTGTCCTCTTCTTTTGATGGCAATATTCCATCATTTAGTAAAATAATTAATTCCTCCTTTTTATATTTAGAAAAATTTTTAATTCCTTTATTTTTTGCTAGCTCTCTTAATTCTGCTAAAGTAAATTGTTCTAAATCCATAAGTGATCCTCCTAATTTTTATATTTAATTTTTAATTATATTCATTTTTTTGGAAATTTTTTAGAATCATAAAATTTTTGAATAAAATAATATAGAATAAATCCTTAAATAGGAAATTTAAGGATTTATTTATTAACATCAACATAAACACGTTCATTTGGTAAATACATATTTAATTTTTCTCTTGCAACTTCTTCAATATATTCTGGAGAATTTACATTTTCCTTTATTTTTGCAAGTTCTTCCCTCTCTTCTTGCTTTTCTTGAATTTGTTCTGTAATATATTCCTGCTCTCTTGCATAAGAATTTAAATCTTTTTGTTGACTAATTAGAATACTAATTATATATAAACTTATTCCTATTATTAATATAAATTTAATTAAACTTTTTAATTTATTTTTTTTCATATGTAATAATCTCTCCAGTATTTATAATCTAAAAATTTACTAACTATATAATAATTCTACATAAAAATAAAAAATCCTTCTTTTCTTTTTTATTTTATATTTGTTTTTTTGCTTTTTTTGTTGTAAAAGAAGTTTTTTCTATTTTTTTTATCAATTTTGCAATACTCTTTTTTACATTGACAAAAATAAAATGGATTGGATTAAAAAACAATTTCTTTATTGGATAAAATATGATATGCGTTATTTTCATTATTACTTTTTTTATACTATTTAAAATTGTGACAAAAATTTCAATGACAAATTTACTTAAAGTAAGCATATATACAATAACTCCAATTAAAATTGCTATTAATATGTAGAATCGAATTTCTCCAGAATTAAATTTAAAAATGCTATATAAAATTAAAAGCCCCGTTAATATCCAAAAACAGATATCTTCAATATATGTTACAAAATCAGAAGTTTTAAAGCTTTTTCTCAAAATTCGGAAAAGGTCAAAGAGAAATCCAATCAAGAAACCATTAATAATAAAAATAAAAAATATATATGCTTGCTCTGCTGAATTTACTTCCAAAGAAATCACCTATCTTTACTTAAATATTTTACTTAAAAGTCCACTTGATTTTCTTTCATTTGATTCTTCACTATAATTTAAATTACTGATCTCCCCTTCTACAATTACCTCTGATGTATCGATACTTAATTTATTAATTCTTAAATTTTCACCTTTTACAGTTAAAAGACCTAATTCTGTTTCTACTATCACAATTTGATCATCAAAACTAAGTACATCCACTACTCCTGATATACTAAGTTTATTTCGATTTTCCAAAACCAAATTTTGAATAATATTTGTTGATAAACTATTTTTTCTTTCTTCTACTGTCATGATACCTATCCTCCTTGCTTTTCCCCTAAAATATATATATTCTAACCTTGTACTTTTTAGAACTAAATAAAACAATCTTATTAGAAAAGTATTCTAATAAGATTGTTTTTTAGGGTAATATAAATCTTATTTTGATTTTTTATTTTTATTGTTATTAGATTTTATTCAATTAATTTATTGTGTAATTGTTCTAAAATATCAATTGGCAATTTTTCTTTAAACATAATGGAAATTTTAGATTCATTTAATTCGATATCCAAAATCTCAAGATGATTTAATTCAATAATCTTTATTGTATTTTCTAAAATTTCTTCGTGATTCATAATTCCATGACCAATAATAGAAATTTTAGTAATATGATGATAAGTGCAATCTAACATATTTAAACTACTATTTAATAAACTCTCAAATTTGTTAAGTAAAGCTGCTTTTATCGTAAATGTTAAATCTAAATGATAATTACTATGATTTATTAAATTGCTTACAAAAATTTTGTTTTCTAATAATGTATGATAAATACGATAAAATAATGAAATAGAGTATTCTTTTTGTTTTGCATGAATATATATAATATCGTCATTTTTTACGATACTTTTTACTTTTGTATCTTCTATTTTGTCATTTACAATTGTTCCTGGTTTATTATTAAAAGTTGATTTTGTAACAATTGGAATATTAAATTTTTGACCTATCTCTACACAACGATTGTGTAAAACTTTAGCTCCTTCATCTGCAATATCTAGCATTTCGTCATAGGATACAGTTTCTAATTTTTTAGCAGATCCTATTTTATTTGGGTCTGTAGTATATACACCATCTACATCTGAGAAAATATAACAATTTTTAGCATTTAAAGCTGCCGCAATTGCAACTGCTGTTGTATCAGATCCTCCTCTCCCCAAAGTAGTAATATCAAAATTGCTATTTATTCCTTGGAATCCGGCAACAATTATAATTCTTCTTTTTTCCAACTCTTTTTGGATTCTGGTAGTATCAATATTCTCAATAATAGCATTTTGATTTGTACAATTCGTGTAAATCCCTGCTTGCCATCCAGTAAGAGAAATTGCAGGATAACCCAATTTGTTTAGTAAGATACTTAACTTCGAAATTGTAATTTGCTCTCCTGTGCTCAATAATACATCTAATTCCCTATCATCTGGAACCGGATTTAGAGAATGTGCTTCTCCTAATAATCGATCTGTTGTTTTTCCCTGGGCGGAAACAACTACCACCACATTATTTGTTTCATATAAATGAATAATTTTGTCAGCTACTACATTTAATTTGATATTGTCTGCAACTGAACTTCCTCCAAATTTTAATACGACTGTGTCCATTCCTTCGGCACCTTCTTTTTTTCTTGTAGAAATTGTATCTAATTATAAATACAATTATATTATTATATTATGCTTGGTCATAATATATGTGTATTATATTATATGTACATTAAAATTACCATACATTCGCCATTATTTTTATGCAAAAAAAAGCGATACAACATATCTGTTGTATCGTTTACTTTCTTATCTATAATTTGGACAATTATGTGTATCATAATATGGATCTCCATAATCTTTGCATTTATGTCTATTGTCACAATTATCGCAAGATTGTACCATGTAAATACACCTCCTACATCTTAATATCTATATTATAGCATTTAAGTTTTTTTCTGTCAATTATCACTAAAAATATATTTTTACAATGTAATTGCTTGTACCTTTTGTGTATTTCTTCTATTAACTAAATTAATTTTCTTTTTTTTGAAACCATTTTAAATAACTTTGTATAAAACCATTAAGATCTCCATTCATTACTTGATCTACATTTCCAACCTCATATCCTGTTCGATGATCTTTTACTAAAGTATATGGACAAAAAACATAAGAACGAATTTGGCTTCCCCATGCAATTTCTTTTTGAATCCCTTTTAAATCTTCTATCTTCTCTTTATTTTCTTTTTCTTTTAAATCTAGTAATTTTGATTTCAACATTTTTAAAGCTGTTTCTTTGTTCATTGTTTGAGAACGCTCTGACTGACAGGAAACTACAATATTGGTCGGTAGATGTGTAATACGAACAGCAGAATCCGTTTTATTAATATGTTGTCCACCTGCTCCGGAAGCTCGGTATGTATCAATTCTTAAATCTTCTGAATTGATTTGTATGTCTACATCTTCTGCTATTTCTGGTAATACTTCCATAGAAGCAAATGAAGTATGCCTTCTTCCTCCACTATCAAAAGGAGAAATTCTAACTAAACGATGAACCCCCATTTCCCCTTTTAAATATCCATATGCATAAGGGCCTTCTACTAAGGCAGTTACACTTTTAATTCCTGCCTCTTCCCCTTCCAGATAATCTAATTCTTTTACTTGATATCCGTTTTGATTTGCCCATCTTGTATACATTCGATATAGCATCTGAACCCAGTCTTGAGATTCTGTGCCACCTGCTCCTGGGTGTAATGTAATAATAGCATTTAACTTATCATGACTTCCAGATAATAATGTTTGGATTTCTAAATTTTCTATTTCTTTTTCTGCTAATTTTGTTTCTTCTAACAATTCTTTGGATAAGTCTGAATCAAGCTCTGCTATTAATAATTCATTCATATCAAGTAATTCTTTTAATTTTTTTTGTAAATTTATATACGATTGAATTTTATTTTTTAATGAAGTTATATTTTGTAAAATAATTCCAGATTTTTTACCATCATTCCAAAAACCTGACTTTAATGTTTGTTCTTCCAAACTGTTTAATTCAGTTTGCATAGCTGTTACATCAAAGTGAATCACCAATTTCTTTTAATTTTTGATTTAACTTATTTAATTGTTCTAAGTTTTCCTCTAGTTCTAACAAAATATCACTCTCCTATTTACATTTTAATGTCACTAGTATAACATATGCTTTTATTTTTTTACAAGTGTAGAATTGAACTTAGAGTGAGTCATACTAGTAATATAATTACTTTTACGATAAGTTTTGTAGTTTTGCTTTCATAATATAAAATTAAAAGATCAGATTTTTTAATCTGACCTTTGTAAATACATAAAAATTGGATTTACAATCTTATCTGTTATTATTTTTTATAAATTTACAATATTTGACTTAATTTTGGTCCATATTCTATTGGTTTCTTGAAATTCTTTATAATGTTTTTGAACATTTTCATCATATGTATTTAATATTTCTAATAAACTCTCGAAAGATTGGTCTTTAAAAATTTCATTCATTACTGGTATACTTACTTGCAAATTTTCTCTAATTTTATTGATTTCAAATTTATATTCTTTCTTATTTCTAATATATAGCAACAAAGGTTTATATTTTAGCCAACCAACAGAGGCTTTATAAAATCTTGATGCTACATTTTCATCTTTTGGTTCTATTTTTCTTAATTTCTTAGGAAATTTTCCGGACATAATACTTGTAAATTTTAAAAATCCATCATGAAAATGATATACAGGAGTTTTTATTACTTTACAATTATCCAACATCATTGAGAAAAACGTATCTTCTCCCCTGGCTCCTGGTGGATTATAAAATGCTGGTATATTTTCTATTCGCTTTAAATTAAGACATAATGTTGATCCTGCTACCCATTTACTTCCTTTTTCTAGTCCTATTTCATATTTCCCTTCTCCTCTTGCTATATCAGGATCTGCATAAGTAACGCCATTGTTTTTTTGCATAATTCTTTTTATGTTGTCCCACTCCACTAATTCGTTACTAATTGCTTCTATATAGCTTTTAAATATCTTTTCTTCAATCTCTTCATTTAATTCCATATATGGTATTGGAGAAATGTATCCGCAATGATAACCAACTGAAACATCTGCAGCCTTTATGTTTTCTAAATGTTTGATGATATTATCTTGTGGAATCCACTGGATTTGTCCGTTTTCTTCCTTTACACACGCTACTGGATATTCATCATCATCCCAAAATAACAAATAATCCATTCTTCTTTTTAACGCGTAATACATTAAAGTATTTCGTCCTTTACTATGTCCATATCCTAATATAAATTCTGCCTCTTTTGTAGTAAATCCATATCTTCCTTTTAATATCTTTTTATCTTCTTCAATATTTTCTGGAGTTATATATTTTATATTAATATCTTTATAAACTTCAGGATGTATTATGTAAAATTCCTCTTTTCCCGTTTGTTGGTAATTGATATCATATAAAATAAATATTGTAACATTAACATTTTCGTTATATCTTTTTGCTTGTTCTACTATAGTTCTATAATATTTATTTATAATTTGACATGCATTTGGTCTACCTGTTACAAAACCAATTCCTAATTCTATTTTTTTGGCATTTTTCATATTTCCTCCCATTAGATGTGTAAGTATACATTTCCAATTTTTTTATACCATACATAATTATATCATTATCTTTTTATAAAGTAAATTGTTTTTTCTCTTTCTAAACGAAAAAAATATTGTATTTTGCCTTTATTTATCGAATACAATATTTTTTTGTTTTAAAATCTTTATTTTTTATTCTTTTACATGTTTTTTCGCTTTATATATTATCATTTTGCTTTTAGAGTTCTCTGGAAATCCATAATTCTCTCCCGACAGACTCTATTAATAATTGTAATTTTGTGTTATAATTTATATTAAACTTATATAAGGAGGAAATTAAAGATATGAAAAGAATTCGGCAACTGAAGAATCTTTGTGGTATTGATGTTGGGTGTACCAACATTAAAATGGTAGCTGTAATAGGGGAATCTTCTTTTGAAAAATCAATTCCATCTGGGGATAATTTTTCAAAAGGAGAATTGATCAAAGCAATTAGTGAGTTTTATATGTCTTTTGATTACAATTTTGAAGGGTTAGGAATTGCTTTCTCTGGATGTACTTCTGACGGAATGCAAGTTTGCAACACCTCATTACAATGCCTTGATAATTTGTCCGTTTATGATTTTGCACATTTGAACTGTAAAAACATTCAGCTTATTAACGACTCCAATGCTACAGCTCTTGCAGGACTTTTAGAATATCCAAATGCAAAAGTATTGCTTGGTATTACGAATGGAACAGGTATCGGCTGTGGGATTGTGATCAATGGCCAGCTGTTCACAGGTGCAAATGGATTTGCTGGACAGATTTATGGAAACCCTACTGTAGATCCCAACGGAAAAATTATCAAAAACGGAAAGATTTGTTCTGGTTCAAAGGTTTTGAAAAAACTTAGTCAAAATTCTAATCAGGATCAAAAACAGGAAATTATTCATCAAGCAGCAACTTATCTTGGGATTGAAATTGTATCTCTTATTCATTCTTTTAATCCTGATATAGTTTATCTAGCTGGTGGTGGCTTTAATTATCCTAATTATCTTGATACGTTAATTCGCTTTATCTATCAGCATACGTACTCGGATTTTCTCACCAACCTGCAAATTGTCCAGACAGATTTTTCCTCCTATTCTGGTTGTTTTGGCGCAATGAAACATTTGCTTATGAAATAAGCACGTAATCATTTACCGGAATATTTCAGATAAGGAAACCGCTCACAGAAAAAGGAAGATCGATGCCTAAAAACATCAATCTTCCTTTTCTATTTATTATAGTTTTTTTAATACTTCTGCTACACCATTTTCATCATTCGTTGCAGTTAAATATTTTGCTTGTTTTTTTATAGATTCTAATGCATTTCCCATTGCAACTGAGTTTGGAGTTGTTTCAAACATAGAAACATCATTTTCTCCGTCTCCTATTGTTACAATTTCCTCTTTTTCTAAATTTAAATATTTGCATACTGCAAGTACTGCTCTACCTTTTGAAACATTTGCTGAAGCAATATCACAGTAATAACTTTTGCTTGGCTTTAATTCTGGATTTTTTAATTTTTTTGATTCATTGACTATTTTTATGTCATAGAAATTTTCTTCTAAAAACATTTTAAATTTTTTCATTTTTTCAATATCAGAATCTGCTACTACACATTGAACAATATCTTCTTCTTCTATTATTTTTTCTAATTCTTCTATTGTTTTTACTTTATCTTTTTCATCCGGAAAAGAAGCCTCATTTAAAACTAATTTATCTTTATAGTTTAGTTTCAATTTATATCTATTCCTTTTTGAATATTCCAATAATTCTTTTACTACCTCTTTTTTTAAGGATTCATTATATATTTCTTTTGCTTTTATAGCATCATAACAAGAAGCACCATTAGATGAAATAATATATGGGCTTGTACCTATTTGCTCTTGAAAATCCATTGCTTCCTTTCTAGATCTTCCAGAAGCCAAAATTATTTTGATTCCTTTTTCTACACATCTCTTTATTTCATCTCGTGTCTCTTTTGTTATTTCTCTTTGTGAATTTGTTAATGTTTCGTCTATGTCTATAAATACTGCTTTTATCATCTATTTCTCCTTATCTTAAATATTCTTTTACAAAAGCATTATCCAAAAAGTCTTCGTTGTTTTTTGCTATTCTTATTAATTCTTCCACCATTTCTTTCGTTATTTTACTACTCTTCTTTTCATAAAATTTCTTTAATGGTTTTTGCAAATCCATCATCACTTTCGTTGCTTTATTTACATTTTGTTCTCTTAATAATTGATTCATTTTTTCCATTTCATTTTCATAAATTAACTTTCCTATTTTTGTTTCTTTTATCTGTTCCAAGGTATTTTCATCTGTTATTTCTTCTAACATTAAACGTCTTCTTGGAATGTTTCTACCTAACAATTCTTCAAATTCTTCATCCTTAATTTCATGAACATTACCAGTATAATATTTTTTAGAATATTTTTTTTCTATGTTTTTATCTTTTGATTCAATAAAAATTTCTTTTTCTAATACAATATCTCTACTAGATTTTCCAACTAATATTTTATATTTTCCTTGTTCTATGCTCCATTTATTTGTTTCAGGATTAAAATATTCAAAAGCCTTTTTGTTTAATATGATTTCTACTTGTTTCTCTTCCCCTACTTCTAATTCTACTTTTTCAAATTCCTTTAATTCTTTTTTAGGTTTAAATATAGTTGGATCTTCTTGCGATAGATATATTTGTGCAATTTCTTTTCCTTTTCTTTTTCCAATATTTCTTATTGCAAACGAAACTTTTACTTTACTTTCTTGCTCATTAACTTTTAAATTAGAATATTCAAATTCAGTATAACTTAATCCATAACCAAATGGAAATAGTACTTTTACGTTATTCATATCATAATAACGATAGCCTACATAGATCGATTCTTGATATTCCACGGTTAGCTCTGTTCCTGGATAGTTTTTATAACATGGAGTATCTTCTAATTTTTCTGGATATGTTTCTGCTAGTTTTCCACTTGGATTTACTTTACCTAACATACAATTTACCATTGCTTTAGCTCCTGCTTCTCCTCCAAGATAACCAGTTATAATTGCTTTTACTTTATCTTTCCATGGCATAACAATTGGCGCCCCATTAGATAGTACAATAATAATGTTTTTATTTACTTTATAGATTTCTTCTATTAATTTATTTTGGTTTTCTGGAATATTTAAGTTGTCTCTATCTACTCCTTCAGATTCAAAATTTTCTGTTAATCCAGCAAATATAACTACAATTTTATTTTTCTTCGCCACCTCTATAGCTTCTTTTCTAAGGTTCTCATCATTTTCTGACTCTATTCTTTCGTATCCTTTTGCATAATCGAACATGATGTGATTTTCTTTAAAACTATCATATGCATTTTCTATTTTATAAGGATTAATTGTTGAACTTCCAGCTCCTTGATATCTCGGATATTTTGCCATATCTCCCATTAATGCTATTTTTTCATCTTGAATTGGTAATATATTATCTTCATTTTTTAATAATACAATCGATTCTTCTGCCATTTTTTGTGCAATTTTATGATGTTCTTCCTGATCATATTTTGCAGATTCTTTGGTATGTTCTCCTCGGTTAGCTATAGAGATAATTCTATCTACAATATGATCTAATTTACTTTCAGATACTCTTCCTGTTTTAACAGCTTCTATAATTTCTTCTTTACCACTTCCTCTTCCTCCAGGCATTTCTAACTCATGATCGTTTTCAATTCCTTTTACTCTATTGTTTTCTCCCCCCCAATCGGAAATTACGATTCCTTGGTAGTTCCATTCTTTTCTTAAAATATCTTCTAATAGATGTGTATTTTCACTACAGTATTGCCCATTTACTTTATTATATGCACTCATGATGGACCAAGGCTTTGCTTCTTCTAAAATTGTTTCAAAAGCCTTTAGATAAATTTCTCTTAAGGTTCTTTCATCTATGATTGCATCAATTGTTCTTCTTCGATTCTCTTGATTGTTTACTGCAAAATGTTTTACACAAGCACCCACATTTTGATCTTGTAGCCCTTTTACATATTCAGTTCCTAAAATTCCTGTTAAATAAGGATCCTCTGAAAAATATTCAAAATTTCGACCACATAAAGGACTTCTTTTTATGTTAACGGCTGGGCCCAATACAATATTTACTTCTTCTTGTCTTGCCTCTTCTCCCAGTGCTTTACCTAGTTGATATGCCATTTCTTTATTCCAGCTATTTCCTAAAGTTGAACTTGCAGGAAAACAAGTAGATACTTCACTTTCATTAATTCCTAAATTGTCTGCTTTTGTTCTTTGAACTCTCAAACCATGCGGACCATCTGACATTCTTATTTTTGGAATTCCGTATTTTTCAAATGATTTGCTAGACCAATAATCTGCTCCTACACATAACTCTGCTTTTTCTTCTAATGACATTTTCTTGATTATTTCCGAATATTTCATACTCTATATCTCCATTTAATAATATTTCTTCATTATTTATATCACAATGTAACTGATTTTTCAATGATTCACTTGAATTGTTCCACTTTTGGATATATAATCCTATTTGTAAGCAATTTGAACACAATTTAAACTCTGAATTAGAGTTTACACGTTTTAGGAGGTGCTTTTTATGATGTTTTCAGTAATTGTTCCTTGCTTTAATTCTAAGGATTATGTGCGGAACTGTATAGATAGTATTTTAGCACAGGATTATCCTAGCTTTGAAATCATTCTTATCGATGACGGATCTACGGACGGCACATCTGAAATTCTAGATGATTATGCCAATAAATATCTTCGCGTCCGCGTATATCATTTTGAAAATGCCGGTGTTTCGTATTCTCGTCGGAGAGGCATTACTCTTGCTACTGGAAATTATCTGATTTTCGTGGATTCGTATGATACTATCAATCCAAACTTACTCCGTGAACTCAGTTTAGCTGTTGCACAACATAATCTGCCTGATATTATCCGATATCAGGCAAACCTTGTTGGAGATGCCAAGCATAAAGATCACCAAAGATACAATTTTGGCAGCAACTTGAATATTTCTCAGACAGGTTTAGATGTTTTAAGACAGTGGTCTATTCCCGGAAAGAAGTATGCCGTTTATTGGTTATTTGCTTTTAAGAGAAGTGTCTTTGCTAATGTTTTATTTACTGTAGACTTAAGATGTTATGAAGATGTTGCTCTTATCCCAGTTTTGATTGCTGCATCTAAAAACGTTTTAACAATTCGTTATGTTGGTTATAACTATACTTGTAACAACCTGAACAGTTTAACCAACAAACGCAGTCTGGATGCAGAAAGACAAAGAGCTTTTGATTTCATTTATGCATATAAATATGCGATTGAAAATTTCTCAAAGCTTGATAATGTTTCTGCCTTAGATATTGCATTCTTCTACGAGGATTATACAAACCGTCTTCGTGGAAAATATGATTCTTTGCCGGAAGAACTTAAAGATGAACTTGCTGACGCCTTTCAGTTATGACGTGACGAAGCCCCTCTTCTTTTTTGTATAAGAAGAGGGGCTTCATTCATTATTTTAACAAATTTTCTAATACTATAGATTTTGATATATCTAATTCTTTTTGCATATAGTCATAATATTTTTTTAATTCATCATTTTCTTCCGCTATTTTCCCTGTTTTTATATTAAACCAGCACTCATCGTAATAAAAATCTTTTGTAATAATTCTTTCATTGTTTAAACATACAAAATCTTTCGTCGCTAATATATTTGTTCCTAGAGAAAACTTTTCATCTAAATTACATAAATATGCAAGTGTTGGTTTTATATCTAATTTTATAAAATAATACTGTTTTTAATATTATTAAAAGTATCAGTAAAACAATAAAAAAATTAGAATTTACAATTTTATTTAATATTTCTTTTAATTTCTCTCTCACTATTTCTTCCTTTTTCGACAATTATTTTATTTACTATATCATAATTTAAAATAGTTTTCTATATTTGTCTAGTGAAAGTTCTATTTTCTATTCCCAATGAACTACTATTTAAACATATTCCATAATTTTCTGCATCACCAAATTTTTGATTTGAATGAAAATTATAATATATTATCTATGTATGCACCAATTTTTCCTTTTTTTTACATTAATTTTCCTCAAAAACTATTACCTTCTTAATTTTATATTTATATCATTCGTAAATTTTAATATAAAAAGAAGTGTCCCCCATTTTATTTAGGTCACACTTCTTTAATTTTAAACTTTTATATATTTTTTATTTAAATTTATATGGCAACCTAATTTTGTTACCAAATTTTAAATTTAGGTTTTACGCATTTTTACCACAGCAGTTCTTATACTTCTTCCCACTTCCACAAGGGCAAGGATCATTTCTACCTATTTTTGGTCCCTCATTTACGATTGTTTTTTTGATTCCACCTTCATTTTGTGAAAGTTTTCCATCTACTAAGTTAATTGCTGGTGCTTTCAAACCTTGTCCAGTTATCTTTGCAGTTTCTGTTCTTACTACATTTCCTACTTTTTCTACATTAGATAAGATCTTAACAACATCTAACTTAATATTTGCATTCATTTCATCGAACATATCAGTTCCTTCAATACGATATTGAACAACAGGATCTTTTTGTCCATATGCACGAAGACCAATACCATTTTTTAATTCATCCATATTATCGATATGTTCCATCCATTTTTCATCAACAATCTTTAATAATACAACTCTTTCAAGTTCTCTTATTTCTTTTTCACCAAATTCAGTTTCTTTTTCTTCATATCTCTTTAATGCTTTATCCGTTAATTCTTTAATAATTTCTTGTGGCTTTAATTCTTCTGCTTTTAAAGAATCTAACTCAGAAATACCAAAAATATTTTGAATGTCTTGAGATAATGCTTCTATATTAATTGCTTCTCCTTCTGCTACATTGCAATACATAAGTACTACTTCTTCAATCACAGAACGGAACATATTTAAGATATTATCTTTTAAATTCTTTCCATCTAATACTTGTCTTCTTTGACTATAGATTAATTCTCTTTGGGCATTCATAACATCGTCGTATTTTAATACATTTTTACGAATGCTAAAGTTTCTACCTTCTACTTTCTTTTGTGCAGATTCTACTGCATTTGTAATAATTTTAGATTCAATTGGTAAATCTTCAGATGCTCCTAATTTTTCATATACTTTTGTAATTGCATTACCACCAAATATTTTCATCAAGTCATCATCTAAACCAATATAAAATCTAGATTCACCTGGATCTCCTTGACGTCCACTACGTCCTCTTAATTGGTTATCAATTCTTCTAGACTCATGACGTTCTGTTCCTATAATTTTTAACCCACCAGCTTGGATTACTTTTTCTTTCTCATCTTTAATTGTTTCATCATATTTTGCTTTTAATGTTGCAAATGTTTTTCTAGCATTTAGAATTTCTTCATCATCTGTTTCATTAAACGTTGTAGATTGCTCAATTAATTCTGGAGAAATTTTCTTTGCTTTCATTTCTTGTTTTGCTAAATATTCACTATTTCCTCCAAGCATAATATCTGTTCCACGTCCTGCCATGTTAGTAGCAATTGTTACGCTTCCAAATTTACCTGCTTGCGCAATAATTTCTGCTTCTTTCTCATGTGCTTTTGCATTTAATACTTGGTGACGAATTCCTTCTTTTGTTAAAATCTTACTTAATTTTTCAGATTTTTCAATAGAAACTGTACCAATCAATACTGGTTGTCCTTTATCATAACTTTCCTTTACATCTTTTACTACCGCTCTAAATTTTGCATTTTCATTTTTATAAATAATGTCAGAATTATCTTTTCTAATCATTGGCATATTCGTAGGGATTGACACAACATCTAATTTATAAATTTCTTGGAACTCTGCTTCTTCTGTCATAGCAGTACCTGTCATACCTGCTAATTTTTCATACATTCTGAAATAGTTTTGGAATGTAATTGTTGCTAACGTTTTTGATTCATCTGCAATCTTAACATGTTCTTTTGCTTCAATCGCTTGGTGAAGACCATTATTATATCTTCTACCGTACATAATTCTTCCTGTAAATTCATCAACAATCAAAACTTCTCCATCTTTTACGATATAATCAATATCTTTTTTCATAACACCATGTGCTCTTAAAGCTTGGTTTACATTATGAACAATTTCAGAATTTTCTAAATCATTAAAGTTTTCTAATTTAAAATATTCTTCTGCTTTTTGAATTCCTTTTTGTGTTAAAGATGCTGATTTTGCTTTTAAGTCTACAATGTAATCATATTTTTCATTATCTTCTGCTTGATCATAATCTTTTACATCCTCTTCTATAATTACTTTTGCTTCTAATGTTCGAACAAAACTATCTGCTTTTTTATATAATTCAGAAGATTTATTAGCACGGCCAGAAATAATAAGTGGTGTACGTGCTTCATCTATTAAAATACTATCAATCTCGTCAACAATAGCAAAATTTAATTCTCTTTGTACTAGTTGATCTTTATAAATTACCATATTATCTCTTAGATAATCAAATCCGAATTCATTATTAGTACCATAAGTAACATCACATGCATAAGCATGTTTCTTTTCAGAAGGTTGCATTCCATTAATAACTAAACCTACAGATAATCCTAAGAATTTATATAGTTTTCCCATCCATTCACTATCCCTAGTAGCTAGGTAGTCATTAACAGTAATTACATGTACACCTTTTCCTGTTAATGCATTTAAATATACAGGTAATGTCGCAACAAGAGTTTTTCCTTCTCCTGTTTTCATTTCGGCAATTCTTCCTTGATGAAGAATAATACCTCCTATTAATTGAACATCAAAATGTCTTAACCCCAATACTCTTTTTGACGCTTCTCTAACAACGGCAAAAGCTTCTGGTAATATATCATCTAATGTTTTCCCGTTTTTTAATTCTTCCTTAAAATAATTTGTTTTCTCTCTTAATTCTTTATCCGTTAATTTAGCCATTGTCTCTTCCATAGCATTGATTTGCTTTACAATTGGCATTACTCTTTTTACTTCTTTTTCGCTATAAGACTTAAATATTTTGTTCAAAACTCCCATTTGTCTTTTGCCTCCTATTATTTATAATATACGTACGTATAATATCACTAATTATTGTTTTCTGCAACAAATTTTTGAAAAAAAACATATATCTCCCATTATTTTCATACTATGTAATAAATGGATTTAGAAAGAGGGTTTTTCTTATGTTTATATATAATATTAAAGTAAGTGGAAGTAAATTATTTAAGATCTTTGCAATAACCGTTTCTCTTATTATCATTTCTGTATTTATCTTTTCTATTTATCATATTTTTTCTTTGGCAAAAAATGATCCCTCAGGTTACTCTATTTCTTCCAAAGAAGCCATTCCAATTGATGCTAAAAATTATACCAATATCTTAAAATCTGTTCATGATGATTTAAATACTTACCTTGGTAAAACAATTACCTTTTCAGGATATATTTATCGAACTTATGATTTTTCTGAAAGTCAGTTTGTTCTAGCAAGAGATATGATGATAAGTTCCGATAACCAATCATTAATTGTTGGTTTTTTATGTAATTATCCCGAAATTAAAAAATATAAAGATTATACTTGGATTGAAATTACTGGAGAAATCACAAAAGGAAATTACCATGGAGAGATCCCTATTATTGAAGTTACTAATTTAAAAGAAATTCAAAAACCAAGTGAAGAATATGTTTATCCTCCAGATGATACTTATGTTGCTACCTCAACTTGGTTATAAATATTTTTTCTTCTTAAAATTTCATATTTAAAACCATATTAAAATTTAATATGGTTTTCTTTTGTTTTATTTTTCACATTTTCATCGATCAAAAATTGACTTTATAATTCCTTGATCAATTAATGTTGCAAAAATATTTTTCAAAATAATTAAAATAATTGGACCTAATAATATTCCAATAATCCCCATAAATCGAAATCCAGTATACATAGCAAGTAATGTAAAAATAGGATGAATTCCTAATTGGTGGCTTACGATTCTTGGCTCAATAAATTGTCTTACAATAGACATAATCCCCCATAATATCATAATTGCTATTCCTAGTTTTATATCACCATCTAAAGCAACAAGAATTGCCCACGGAATCATAACACTACCAGATCCTAAAATTGGAAGCGCATCAACAAATCCAATTCCTAGTGCAATTAAAAGAGGATAATGTATATTTAATCCTATCATTTGGAAAATATATAATCCTATAATCGATATAATAAATGAGACGAGAACTAAAGTTGCTTCTGCTTTTAAATAACAGCCTAACATTTTACTAATTTCTTTTAAATGTATCCATATTTTCTTTGCCCATATTGGGGGTAAATGATGTTCTACTTGATCCATGATATAAATCTTATCGGTACAAATAAAATAAAGTGATAATAATGTTATAACTACATAAATAGAAATTGTAGGGATTTGGGTAAAAAAATTAAGTAAATTCGTTAAACCATTTTTTATCCAATTAGAAAAATTTCCTATAAACTCTGTTGTAGACTCTTGAATAAAATGATTTACTTGTTCTGAAAATTGAAATTTGGAGGAACTAAAATAATTCATAACTTCTTGAATCTGTATGTAGAGTTTATCAAAATAATTATTAAAGCCTTGTAGAAGACTAGAAGCTTCTGAAATAATAGTGGTAATTCCCCATACTAATCCACCACCAATTATTAATAAAACGATTAGAAAAATAAAAATACTACTTGTCTTTCTTTTTAATTTTAATTTTCTCATTAAAAATTTGATCGCCGGTTCTATTAATAACGATAAAACAAATGCAATTAAAAACGGTAAATAGAAAATAGATAATTTAAAAAATAAATAAATTCCTATTACAGATACTAAAAGTAAAAAAATACGTTTTATTACCTTAGACCAATAATTCATATCAATAATCATTCTATTTCTCCCTTCTCT
Source organism: Candidatus Merdicola faecigallinarum (assembly GCA_018714565.1). GTDB lineage: Bacteria > Bacillota > Clostridia > TANB77 > CAG-508 > Merdicola > Merdicola faecigallinarum. The sequence continues at coordinate 21,316 of DVNH01000049.1, forward strand.
TTCCATATTATATGCATGTCCTATTCCTTTTATGTAACGCAAAAAAAGAATTAAGTTTTTTCTTCTTTCATTAATAAAAGCTAAAAAACTTAACTCTTTTCATTTTCTAAATTTTTAGACTTATCATTGTTAGCATTTATCTTTTTGTAAAAACTTTCTATTGTTATTGTGCATTATTTCTATCAGTTTTACATATACTTTCTAATGTGTTACATACACTTTGATTACTTACTTTATTATTTTTTGTTAAATCTCCTACAGTGATAATTCCAATTACTTTTTTGTTATCTATGACAGGGATTCTTCTAATCTGTAATTTAGCCATTTTATTTTCAGCATCTTCAATTTCATCGTTTGGAGTACAAGAGCAAATGTTCGTTGTCATAACATCACTTACTGGTGTTTGTTTTGCGTCTTTGTCACAGGCAATACATCTTAATATTAAATCTCTATCTGTTACTAATCCTACAATTTCTTGATTTGTGTTACATACAGGAACACATCCAACATGTTTTTCTGACATAATTTTTGCACAATTTTCTATTGTTGTTTCAGGAGTGCAAGAACAAACATCTTGGCACATACAATCTTTTACCTTCATATTTAAATACCACCTTTCTTTTTTTATTGCATAGGAAATTTCGTTAGAAATTTCTGTAGCAACAAGGCCTAAGTTCCCTTAGTCTGTGCGATTACGAAGTAATCTGTGCATCAGACTAAATCACTTTCCTTATGACATTAGTAGTATTCCCGAATACTTCTTTTTCATGTAAACTATAATTTATAAAATTGTAAGATTTTAGAAGTTTTTAATAAATAGGATATTCTCTATGTGGTGGTCTTGGTGGTGGCATTCCAGGTCCAGGAAATGGTGGACGTGGTGGCCTATGAGGTGGTCTTCCAGGTCTTCTTAAGCGATTTAGTAATAAAATTGTAATCAAATCTCTTAAAAAGTCTCGAGAACGCCCTATTTTTCTTGTGTCGGTATTTCGATTTTCTTCCTTAAATTGAACTTTTACCGTTTGGTAAATTGTTTCTACCATCTCATTAATAGTTTCTTTTGTAAGAATTTTAGTATTCTTATCACAACATTCACATACGATGGGATAAATTTGCCTATAACTTTCCGGATAGCATTCTTCTAAATTTAATTCCGGTGATATATTATAATAGTTATAATTATCAAATCCAGTTTGATAGATCTCTGGTCCGCGCAGTATACCCTAAAACATTTCTCATATACTCTTCATAAGATTGATTGTACATATAGCAAATACCTCCTTAATATTTGCTATATTATATTCACTTTACTATTTATTGTTACAAAAATTACAATAAATAATTTTACAACAAAAAACATCTTAAAATTTTTTTATTACTTCAGAAATTTCGTCAAAAATTTCTGAAGTAACAAGGTTAAGTTACATTAGTCTGTGCGATTGCAAAGCAATCTGTACATCTGGCGAAGCCACTTTTCTTACTTTTAAGATGTTTTTTCTTATTTTCTATTTTTTATTCCTCAATACTATTTACAATTGTTTTAAATTTTCTACCACGATCTGCAAAATCTTTAAACATATCGAAACTTGCACTTGCAGGAGAAAATAATACAATTTGTCCTGGTTTTGCAAATTTATGAGCAATTGCAATTGTTTGTCTAAATTCATCGCACATATAAATTGGTAATTCTTTTTGCTCTGCTTCTAATTCTTCTTTTACTACATCGAAAATTTTAGGAGCAGTATTTCCCATCAATATTAAAATTTTTACTTTATCTACAATTGGTTTTGCAATTGGTTTATAATCTAAATTTTTATCATACCCTCCAGCAATTAAAATAATATCCTCATCAAAAGCTTGTAAGCCTGCGATTGTTCTTGAAGGACTTGAACTTGCTGAATCGTTATACCATTTTACTCCATTAATTTCTCTTACAAATTCTATTCTATGCTCAACACTATTAAATTCTTGAATTGTATGAACGGCTTTTTCCGGATCTACAAAAGTTTTCGTAGCAGCCAATGCTGCACATATATTTTCATAATTATGTTTTCCCCTAAGTTTAATTTCTTTCACATTTAATATGTGCTTTCTTAATCGATCCTCACATTCTTTTATTATCTCGCCATCTACAATATATCCATCATCTAATCGATTTCTACTACTAAAAAAAACCACTTTTCCTGGAGCTTCTTTGGCACATTCTTTTGTAATCTCATTATCATAATTTAAAATTAAAGTACCTTGTTCTCCCTGATATTTAAAAATTGTTTTTTTCGCTTCGATATATTCTTCATAAGAATGATGAATATTTAAATGATTTGGAGTAATATTGGTAATGACTGATATATTTGGACTTACTTTCATATTCATTAATTGAAAACTACTTAACTCCAAAATCAATATATCTTCTGGAAGAAATTCGGACAACTTAGTAAATAATGGTGTTCCAATATTTCCTCCCAAGTGACAAGTATAACCTGCTTCTTTTAAAATCGCATAAATTAAACTTGTTGTTGTAGTTTTTCCTTCACTTCCAGTTACTCCAATAATTGGACAAGGAGCCATCTCCATTAACATTTCAATTTCAGATGTTACAATTGCTCCTCTCTGCTCTTCTAGCATTAATTCTGGTGTTGTTGGTAAACAACTAGGAGAACGAAAAATAATATCAAAATTTTTTAATTTTGATAAAGAATTTTCTCCGAAAGAAAATTCCATTGCATAAGATGTAATTTTATCAATTAAATCTTTTGGAATTGCATCAATATTGCGATTATCAAATACAGTTACACTAGCTTGTTTCTCATGCATATAGTCTAAAAGTGGAATATTACTAACACCTAAACCAATAATAGCCACTTTTCTATTCTTCAAATATTGATTAAATTCTACTAATTTTTCATTTATGAATTCCAAAATAATCCCTCCAAATAAAAATGCTCTTTTACATGAATTTAAATTATATACTTTTGTATTATATAACAATATTCTTAAAAATACAATTTTATTTTTTCTAAAACAATAAATATATAGACTATTTTCTAAAGTAATAAAATAAAAACTGCAATTTTTTTCGTTTAAGCAAATTTCTAAGAAAATATTTTACGATAATATTTTTCATATCATATGTCATTAATTTATTTGTTGTTACAATTTATTTATCATTATTTATGAATATTTTTCTCCGTTTTGTTAAAAATATTAGTACAAAAAAGAAACGGAGGTGCAAAGCATGTCAGGTAAAAAGAAAGAATCAAAAAATAACAAAAACAACAATAATAACAATAATAATGAAAGAACGGAAAATAACTCAAAAAATTGTAAATAACGAATGGATAAATAAAAAATATGAAAAAAGATTAATTTTTGCTTTTTATAGCAATCATTAATCTTTTTTTCTTACTTATCAAGAGTGTCGTCATTTTCAATCCAATCTTTAATATATTCTACCCTATATTCCGTGTCTGTATCTCTCATTACTACTTTTTCAATTCCAGCATTAATTAACATTCTTTTACAAAAAGTACAAGGTTTATTATCTGTTACATAGTTTCCTGTTTCTTTTCGAACTCCAACTAAATACAATGTTGCATTTAACATATCTTTTCTGCTTGCACTAATAATCGCATTTTGTTCACTATGAACCGATCTGCAGAATTCATATCCCATTCCACTTGGCATATTGGATTCTCTTCTTCTGCAATATCCTAAATCAATACAATTCTTTCTTCCTCTAGGAGCACCTGTATATCCTGTTGATATGATTTCATCATCTTTTACAATAACACTACCATAATTTGCTCTTAAACAAGTTCCTCTTTCCGCTACAGCCTTTGCAATGTCTAAATAATAATTAATTTTATCTACTCTATCCATGAAATCACTCCTATCAACTTTTTACTCATATAAATTTTGTATTTTTACTATTTTTATTAAAATAATAACATAGATATCTTTAATTTTCCAAGTATTTTTTCAAAAATTTCCCTGTGTAACTTCTTTCGTTTTTGCAGATTTGTTCTGGAGTTCCAATTCCAATAATTTCTCCCCCGTTTTCTCCTCCTTCTGGACCAAGATCGATAATATGATCACAGGTTTTTATTAAGTCTAAATTATGTTCAATTACAATGATGGTATTTCCTGTATCTACTAATCTTTGTAAAATATTTACTAATTTATGTACATCTGCAATATGAAGACCTGTTGTTGGTTCATCTAAAATGTATAATGTTTTTCCCGTTGCTCTTTTGGATAACTCAGTTGCTAATTTTACTCTTTGTGCTTCTCCTCCTGATAAAGTAGTAGAAGGTTGTCCTAATTTTATATAACCAAGCCCCACATCATATAAAGTTTGTATTTTTTGTTTAATCTTTGGAATATTGCTAAAGAATTCTAAAGCTTCCTCTACGGTCATATCCAAAACATCTGCAATTGTTTTTCCTTTATATTTTACTTCTAATGTTTCATGATTATATCGTTTCCCTTTGCAAACTTCACAAGGAACATAAATATCTGGTAAGAAATGCATTTCAATTTTTAGCAGTCCATCGCCGTTACAAGCCTCACATCTGCCTCCTGTTACATTAAAGCTAAATCTTCCTTTTTGATATCCTCTTAGTTTTGCTTCATTCGTTTCAGCAAAAATATCTCTTATTACGTCAAATACTCCTGTATAAGTTGCAGGATTTGATCTTGGTGTTCTTCCAATTGGAGATTGGTCAATATTAATAATTTTATCAATTTGCTCTAATCCTTTTATTTCTTTGCATTTTCCTGCTTTTTCATTTGCTCCATTTAATTCCCTTGCAATTGTTTTATATAAAACTTCATTTACCAAAGTACTTTTTCCAGATCCAGAAACACCTGTTACACAATTAAAAACTCCCAAAGGAAATTTTACATTAACATGTTTCAAATTGTTCTCACAAGCATCAATTACTTCAATACATTTTCCCTTTACTGTTTTTCTTCTCTTTTTGGGTACTGTAATTTGCTTTCTTCCACTTAAGTACTGCCCTGTAATAGAGTTCTCTACTTGTTTCACCTCTTCTGCTGTTCCCTGCGCCATTACCTTTCCACCATGAACACCAGCTCCTGGTCCAATATCGATAATCTGATCAGCTGCATACATAGTATCTTCATCGTGCTCTACAACAATTAATGTATTTCCTAAATCTCTTAGTTTTTTTAATGTTGCCAATAATTTATCATTATCCCTTTGATGAAGTCCTATACTAGGTTCATCTAAAATATAGAGTACTCCTGTTAATCCAGAGCCAATTTGTGTTGCTAAACGAATTCTTTGTGCTTCTCCTCCAGATAAAGTTCCTGCTGCTCTTGATAATGTTAAATATTCCAATCCAACATCCATCAAAAATTGTAATCTTTTATTTGTTTCTTTTAAAATTTGTTCTGCAATCATTTCATCTTTTTTACTTAGCTCTAGATGATTTAAATATTCTTTAATTCTGTTTATAGACATATCGGTTAATTCATTTATGTTTTTTTCTCCTACTTTAATTGATAAAATTTCTTTTTTTAGTCTTGCACCTTTACATACAGGACATTCGCTTTCACTCATATACATTTCGTAAAAGTCACGCATTCCCTGTGATTTTGTTTCATTATGCCTACGTTCCAACGTTGGCAATACCCCTTCAAACGGAGCAGTAAACTTTCTGATTCCAAAAGGAGATTCATGCTCAAAATCGATACATTCATCTCCTGTTCCATATAATATTTTGTCTAAAAACTCTTTTGGTAATTTTTTAATAGGAACTGTAATGTCAACTCCATAATGCTTTCCAATGGCTTCAAAATACATTCTTGCCATGGTTTCTCCTTTTTTCATCGTACTTGATCCAAATGCTTTTATTCCATCATAAAGTGTTTTATTTCTATCTGGAATAATAAGATCCTCATCCATTTTCATTAAATAACCAATTCCTGTACATTCTGGACATGCTCCAAAAGGATTATTAAATGAAAACATCCTTGGTGTTAATTCTGGAAAACTAAAACCGCAATCCGGACATGCATAGTTTTGACTAAATAACATTTCTTTTTTTCCTACTATATCAATTGTAACTAAATTTTCTGCATGTTTTAATGCAATCTCAACAGATTCTGTAAGCCTACTTCTAATTTCTGGTTTTATTACAAGACGATCTACAATTAAATCAATATTATGTTTCTTTTTACGATCTAATGTAATATCATCTGTTAATTCCATAACTTCTCCATCAATACGAACTCTTACAAAACCATTTTTTTGAAAATCCTCTAATAATTTTGTATATTCTCCTTTTCTTCCTCGAACTACCGGAGCTAATACTTGAATTCTTGTACCTTCTTCTAATTTCATAATCGTATCGATAATTTGATCAATTGTTTGTTTTTCGATTTTTTTACCACAATTTGGACAGTATGGTACCCCAATACGTGCATATAATAAACGAATATAATCATATATTTCTGTTACAGTTCCCACTGTTGATCTTGGGTTTTTAGATGTTGTTTTTTGATCAATTGAAATTGCTGGTGATAATCCTTCGATTGATTCTACATCTGGTTTTTCCATTAACCCCAAAAACTGTCTTGCATAAGAAGATAAACTTTCTACATATCTTCTTTGTCCTTCTGCATATAGAGTATCAAAAGCAAGTGAAGATTTTCCAGAGCCAGAAAGTCCTGTTACTACTACAAGTTTATCTCTTGGAATTTCAAGATTTATATTTTTTAAATTATGTTCTTTTGCGCCTTTTATTATAATTTTATCATTCATAAATTTGCCCCCTATAATCATACACCGGTATTATACTATATTTATGTAAAAGAAACAATAGTTTGCTTTGATTTATTCTAAAATTCCAAAATCTATTGTACTACATTGGTATCCACTTATATACTACTCAGTTGCTTTTTTGCCCATTTTATGGTAAACTAAAAGAGTCACTAAAAGTAAATCAATGGGATTATGGAGGTATGTATGGAAAAGCAAAATTCTTGGTTAAAGTTTCAAAAATTCTATCTTGTTGTTGCTTTAAGTTTGCTTTGCATAATGGTCATTCAAACAGGGATAACACGGTATCGTCTAAAAAACGCTGAAGAAGCATTCCAGTATTTCATTACTTTAATGCTTACCTATGAAACCGTTTTGGATGAAAATAATGTGAAGGAAATTGTAAATGTGGAAGATGAATATTTTGTAGTAACAGAATATGGGGAAATTTTAGTAATTCCCTTATTTTCCAATTTTGAACAGAGATACAATGAACTTGCAGACCAGATACTGTTCCAGCTTGAAAGCAAAGGAAAAATTTCGGATTCGACTAAAGCAGAAATTGATTCCTTTGTAAAAGACTTTGGATATCTCGTCGAAGTCTAAAACCCATTTTGGCAGGAGGATCCACCCTCCTGCCGTCTTCTTTTTATGGGATTTTTTATTTACTAGATAAAAAAATAGATGTAACTACATCTAGCGATATAGTTACATCTATTTTAAACTTCTATTCTTTTTATTTTTTGTTTTACCATTTTAAAATCTTGGTTGTTTTGCTATCTCATCTACATATCCTAATACAGGAGATGCACCATCTGTAATTTGATATCCTTCTTCTGTATATTGTAGATTTCCAATATATGTTAAGTTTTTATTCGTTCCTGGTTTTGCGTTGTTTGCTGTAAAATTTGCTACACTAGGATCTGATACAAGTTCTCTTAATTTTCCAATTTGATCTTCGTTTCCATTTCTCACAATATTTCCTATGTTGGTAGGTAATTCAAAAGATACATTTTGTTTTCCAAGTCCATTATTTACAACACGTTTACAAGTATATAAAGTAGAATGACTTCCATCAGAATGTTTGATATTAGAAGCAATATTTACATTTTCTAATTTTATTTCTTTTCCATAAATATCTTCTATAACATAAGAATTATTTCCTGTTATCTTTATAAAGTTACCTTTTTGTATTTCTCTTTTTAGCCCTTCTTTTGTAACTCCACTTGGAATAGAATGAATTTCTTCCCCTTTTCCTGCTATATTATGATTTAATGATCTTTTTACATAATTTAAAACAATATTGGTCGCTGGTTCAATTGCATAACCATATCCAGCTTGAGAATTTTCTACAAATTCAGATATTCTTCCTACATGATTATATTCTTTTCCTTTTAAACTATAAAAAGCGCCATTGTAGGTAAGAACATTTAACACTCCATTTTTATATAAATCTTCTTTATTCATTTTTTCTGGAATCTCAAAACATACTAAACTTACTTCACTTTCAGAATCCGTTTCATCCACATTACCTTTTACTTTTGCAGTAATTAATTTGGTCTTATTATTGTTTCCATAATTTACTGTTCTATCTTCTTTTAGTTCATAGATTTCTACTCTTCTGTCATTAATTGGATTCCATAACTCATAATAGCTGTTTCCATTCTCTAGTTTATTTTTTTGTTTTTTCATTACTCCCATAATTCGATTCCTTTCTTTTGTATAATTAATTTTATTTTAATATTAGACAAATTACATGTCAATAACGCTCGTATTACAATTATATTACAGTTTGGTTATTTTTACTTTTCCTGGAATTCCTACCACGGTATGATTGGATGGTATATCCTTTAATACTACACTATTCGCTCCTATTTTTACATAATCTCCGAATGTTAATTGGTCCTAATACTTTAGCACCACTACCTACCATTACATGATTTCCGATATCAGGATGTCTTTTATTTTTATCCTTTCCTGTGCCTCCCAGAGTAGCATTATGATAAATTGTGCAATCATTTCCAATTGTAGCAGTTTCCCCTATTACAATTCCCATTCCATGATCAATAAACAATCTCCTTCCAATTTTGGCACCTGGATGAATTTCAATTCCTGTAAAAAATCTTCCTAATTGAGATATTAGTCTTGCTAAAAATAAACATTTATGTCGATATAAAAAATGCGCAATCCTATGATAAATTAATATATGAAATCCCGGATATAAAATAATAACTTCCAAAACATTTCTACACGCAGGATCTTGTTTTTGTATATTCTTTGCATCTTCGTATAATTCCTTTAACCATTTCATTTACATCACCTATTTTATCATATGCTTAGGAATACTTTTATGCTTATGCTTTTCTTCTTTATCAAACAAATTTTATATTTTACCTCTTTTAATCTCATTCAAAAATTCAAATCCTTTTATTTACATAATTTTAATAATGTGATACAATTGATTTATTAAATATAGAAAGGATGGTACTAGGGATGAAGAAAAAACAGCTTCGGTTATCAAGATTAAAACATCAAGTTCAAACCGCTCAGCAGAATAAAGAAGAAGTAGAAATAACATTGTACAATTACTCGGAGTATGAGTTCTTAGAGAGATTGGGTTTTCTCTCCTATCTCTCTGGTTTCAAAGGAAGCGTTAAAAGGAAAACCTTAAGCTTTCCTCACCGTGTACGGTTGAAATTCTAGTATCAAAAAAGGAGCATTATCACTTTTAGGGGTGATGGTGCTCCTCTTTCATTTTATTCTTATTATATATTATACTATAATAAAGTTTCTAATTCTTTGATTTTATCTCTTAATTCCGCTGCTTTTTCAAATTCCATTGCTGAAGCATGTTTTAGCATTTCGTCTGTCAATTTACTAATAATATCTTTTATATCCTCATTTTCTTTAATTTCATATTCTGAAGAAATTTCTTCTACCATTGTTGCCTTTATGGTATCTCTTACTGACTTTTTAATTGTTTTTGGAGTAATTCCATGTTCTTCATTATATTTCATTTGAATTTCTCTTCTTCTATTTGTTTCATGAATTGCTTTTTCCATAGATTCTGTTAATTCATCAGCATACATAATTACTTTTCCCTCCGTATTTCTTGCAGCACGTCCAATTGTTTGAATTAACGATCTTTCTGAACGCAAAAATCCTTCTTTATCTGCATCTAAAATAGCAACCAATGAAACTTCTGGAATATCAAGTCCTTCTCTTAATAAATTGATTCCAACTAATACATCAAATTCTCCTAATCTTAAATTTCGAATAATCTCCATTCTTTCTAGTGCTTTGATATCAGAATGCATATAATTAACTTTAATTTCCAAACTCTTTAAATATTCTGTTAAATCTTCTGCCATTTTTTTCGTTAACGTTGTTACTAAAACTCTTTCATTCTTTTCTACTCTTATTCTAATTTCGTTAATTAAATCATCTACTTGGTTAGTTACCGGTTTTACATCTATCTTTGGATCTAAAAGTCCAGTTGGTCTTATAATTTGTTCTACTACATTTTCTTTACTATGTTCTTTTTCATATTCTGCTGGTGTTGCACTTACAAATACTACCTGATTAATTCTTTGTTCAAATTCTTCAAATTTAAGTGGTCTATTATCGAAAGCAGAAGGTAAACGAAAACCATATTTTACTAAAGATTCTTTTCTTGCTCTATCTCCATTATACATTGCTCTTACCTGTGGAATAGTAGCATGAGATTCATCGATTAATAATAAAAAGTCTTTTGGAAAATAATCAAACAAAGTATAAGGGCTACTTCCAGCTTCTCTTCCACTAATATGTCTTGAATAGTTTTCAATTCCTTGACAAAAACCAGTTTCTTTCATCATTTCAATATCAAAATTAGTTCTTTCCTCGATTCTTTGTGCTTCAATTAATTTTCCCTGTTCTTTAAAATATTTTATTCTTTCTTCTAATTCCTCTTCAATAGTAACAATTGCTCTTTCCATTTTATCTTTTGTTGTAACATAATGCGAATTTGGGAAAATCATCACATGAGTTCTACTTGCAATTGTTTTACCTGTCAAAGGATTAATCTCAGAAATTTTTTCAATTTCATCTCCCCAGAACTCTACTCGAATTGCACTCTCATTTTGATCAGACGGATAAATTTCTACAATATCTCCTTTTGCTCTAAAAGTTCCTCTTTTAAAATCAAGTTCATTTCTTGTATATTGCATATAAATTAATTTCTTCAACACTTCATCTCTTGTTTTATTCATTCCAGGTCTTAGAGAAATAATCATATGTTCGTAATCGATTGGATCTCCTAATCCATAAATACAAGAAACAGATGCTACAATAATAACATCTCTTGTTTCAAAAAGACTGGCTGTTGCAGAATGTCTTAATTTATCTATTTCATCATTAATAGATGCATCTTTTTCAATATACGTATCGGATTGTGCAATATATGCTTCTGGTTGATAATAGTCATAATATGAAACAAAATATTCCACGTTGTTCTCAGGAAAAAACTCTTTGAATTCGCTATAAAGTTGTCCTGCAAGTGTTTTGTTGTGTGCTAAAACTAATGTTGGCTTTTGGACTTTCTGAATGATATTTGCCATTGTAAAAGTTTTTCCAGATCCTGTAACACCTAAAAGTGTTTGATATTTTTTTCCTTCTTCTATTCCTCTTGATAAATATTCAATTGCTTTTGGCTGATCCCCTGTTGGCTTATAGTCTGAATGCAATTTAAACATAATTTCCTCCTCATGATCTTCTACACGAACTTGATCGTAAACTTTATTTTTTAGCCACAATAATACTATTTCAAACTATTTAATATTAAAACCCTATAACATATTATTTATACCATTTTTTTATAAAAAACGCAAGACAAAGACGGAGCTCATCCTGAACTCCGTCTTGTCTGTAATTGTTTTTAACACTATTTTTGGTTAGATCACATAATATCAAAGATTGACCTATCTTTCTTTCGAATCAATCTTCTTCCCCAATGGTTCTCAATTCTGTTTTTAAGAGATTCTATATACTCCGCTTCCGCCTTTGTATAAAATATCTCTTGCCTCTTTTCTGCTTCCCGCAACATATACTTCATCTCTCCGATTGTATCAATAGCATAGTTACGAATCACTGCAAAAATTCCAAGTAATCCTACGATCATACTTATCGTCGCGATTACGGTTAAGATGATGTCTACCATTCTTTCTTCCTCCATCATACTATTAAAAACTTTGAAATCATTTTCAGTTTGCAATTGCAGCCAGTTTACGTTTCCTATCTTCCTCCTCATATTCTTTGTATACCTTCATAAATGCATCTAAGTCCATGATCTTCGAACGTCGAACTTTATCATAAATCTCCCTGTAAACAGGAACACACATCAGTTCCTCACGAAGCCTGGGATACATACTATGAATCATCTGTGGTGTCCATTTCTGCCAAGCCTGCCGATCATCAATCAGAAGCATTCCACGAATCTGAGTCCCAGAAATAGGAACCCTTGATCTCGGTAAAACAAACTCCGAGGTATCGATCAAATCCTCCGCGGCAAACCATCTACTACGGAACTCATCGTTTCCATACACCATAAGATTTGCAAATTTTCCCGTCTTACTAATGACATGCTCTTTTACATAGCTCCCCCAATCCGTGCTGATGTCAAGTTCATTTGTCATATCATTAAGACCTCCAATGATGAGCCTTTCGCTCGACATTCCCGGATATGTCTCTTTGATGACATCGATTCTTGTTTCAACAGAATATGGGTTCCTCAAGGTTTCTCTTTCCTGAGCTGATCCTACCATAATGTACAGTCTCTTACTCATATCTAAGGCAAAATCAAAAAGTTGTTTGTGCCCTAAATGTTCGTGTCCAAACCGTCCACAAATAACAGCAAGATCAAAATATGAGTATTTTTCCATGATGTTATCCTCCCTTCAATGATTTCTATACTACATGGAACTACTTTATTTTAACACGTTTGATGGCTTTTTACAAGCATGATACATTTTCGTGCGTTAATTATTTTTTTAATTTCATTCCGTCTTTAAATGCATTTCCAACTCTTTCACTTACCTTGTAATATCCATGGGTATATCATTATGCTTTACATTTATTATATAAAACTCATTTGTTCATTATTTTCTACTTTCCAACTTTTTTGTTTCGCTTCTGTTATGATATCTCCTTCTTCATGCCCACCAATTAAAAATGGAGAATTAGGATTATGTTTTCTCATATTCTCTTTTACAAAGTCAGAATTTGCATTTGCATAACAATATTTGCATAAATGACCACAAGTATTATATTCTCCTATATCATTTCCCATTAAGCAATTACAACCTTGTCTTAAATTCTTTCTTTTAGGAGGGTTTAAAGTAATGTTAATAGCTGTTTCAACAATCTCTTGGCTCATACATCCATTACATTTCAACCCATATTGTGATAAAAATTCTTTTTCACAACAAGCATGAATTATCATGTCATTTTCTTTACCGATTGAATAAAAAGCCCTTGCAAGTTTTACTTGTTCTTCTCTTGTTGGTGGTTTTAAATCTTTTGCATTTCTTTTTACTTTCTCATATAAATCTAAAAAACTAATCGTACAATTATGGGTATATCCTTTTAACTCTTTCGCCATCTTTGAAAAACATTCTATATGTTTATCAATATCAAATCCATTTCCAGTAAATATAGGATCATATCTCCATCCAATAGAATTGATTCCTATATGCTCTGATAATTTTTTAAAGTTTTGTATTACTTTCTGCTTATCTGGAACATTAGGTTCTATATCTTTTCCGTAAGGGGTAATTGTTACAAACCAATATTGTTTATATGGATCTAATTCATCTAAATATTTTAACATGGGTTCTGGATTCTTTGTACAAAAAGCCAAACAATCTACTATATCCGGAGATAAACTATATTTTGTAACTTGCGATCTATAATATGGATTTCTAACTAATACATATCCTTCTCTTATTCTGTTCATTAGCCACTTAGAATAAAATGCTGGTATATCTGTTCTACAACCGGTATTTATTATCATTTTATTTCTCCTTTAAATCTTCTATTATTCTATTTGTATCTTCGTTAAAAGAAATCATCCTATTTTCTATTTCATGACTTGCAAATGGATAATCTTTATTAATTCTAATTAAACTTGTCCTTAAATTATGATATGTCATTTGTTCAAATGGTAATCGTATAATTCCTGGTGTGTTAAATCCAACACCGATTTCTAATAACACCAACTTTTTACTTTTTGCTTTCTCTAAAAATTCCTCATATCTTTTAGCTTGTATATACCATTTTTCATCTTGTACAAAGTTTGCATCTTTTCTTAAATTCATTTCCATATTTTTACCACATACAGGACATTTAGGCACTAAATCTTTCGGTATTTTACAATTTTTTGTGTTTTTTATCCATTCTTCCACCATATTTTTATTATTATAGAGTTTATCATGACATCCTTCTTCACACTGTATAAAAGAATAATCTCCTTGAATAGCAAATATCTTATCATTATTAAAACCGGCAATCTCAAATTGTCCATCTACATTTGTAGTTAATACAAAATATTCTTTTTCTTTCATTGTTTCTAATAGTTCTTGGTATAATTTTAAAGGTTTATTCAATCGATTTAATTTTACTAATCTTGCCCAAAAGGTCCATTTTTCTTCTTGTGAACTAAATGGATAAAAACTTGCTGAATGAATACTATTGTCGATACAGTTATGACAAGGAATAAAACACCCTAACCCTTGCGAATTTCCAGCATTAACAATTGCGTTTATTTCTAATTTTGTAATATCTCCTTGCCATAAATATATTTTGTCTTTATTCTCTAAACCACTTTTTTTCATTATTTGATCAATTTTTTTTATCTCTTTCGCTTTGGTTATATCTTTCTTTTTTAATTCTTCTTGTAAATAAGTATTTTCCATTTGTATGTATTCTGTATCTATTGGTTTTGGATCTCTAATATTGCATAAACTTCTATATAATTTCTTTTTGGATTCTTGATCAATAGGAATCTCACTTATTCTTACATCCTTGTTTTCTTTCAATAAGTATTTGATTAAATAATTTAATTTTTCCAAAATATCTCCCTCTTTCTACCTTTTTAAATTATAGTATCCTTTATCCATTTTGTTAAGTACGCACTTTTGAGTAAGCTAGTTTCTTTTAAGATACTATTAAGTAATATCAACGAGTGTAGAAAAGTTTCATTTTCTAACAAAAAAGAGTTACAATAACTTATAACCCTAAAAATTTTGTACTAAAAAATATATTGACCAAAATGTCCTTGAGCAAAAAAAATCACACCTCCATTTAAAGTATACTTTATCTTTTTATTACGGTACACTAAATGGGGGTGTATTTCTTCTACTATAGTTTGTATTTGTCAATATTTTAACCTTTTGGGAAGAAGAATCATTTGTTTCTTTCGTAAAGTAAGCACTTTAAAGTGGTATAGTTTCTTGAAAGTAACTTTTAGTGATTTTTCTCATTTTCGGAATCAAAATTTTTTTAAAGTGTCATTTTATATATTACAGTCATTTGTATACTATTATTGTATTTTTATGCATCTTGCTGTTTACATTTTTTTCTTATTTTAGTATAATTTTTTTAATATATTAAGAGGAGTTGATCTTTGTGAAAAAGGAATTACCTGCTTGCCCTGTTGAAATTACAATGGGATTAATTGGAGAAAAATGGAAAGTTTTAATTATTAGAGATTTGCTTACTGGTACGAAAAGATTTGGAGAATTAAAAAAATCTGTTACTGGCATTACTCAAAAAGTTTTAACAAATAATTTAAGACAAATGGAAGCGGATGGTCTTATAAAAAGAAAAGTTTACGCAGAAGTTCCACCAAGAGTAGAATATTCTTTAACCAAAACAGGTTTAAGCTTAAAGCCAATTTTAGATTCTATGGTAAGTTGGGGAATTTCATATCGAGAAAATCAGACAAAATGACATCTTCTCTCACTTTCTTATTTATATTTTACCTTGTTATATAGGAAAAATGAGAGGGACAAAAACTGCCCTCTCATAAAAACGCATAAATCATAATTTCCGTTATTTCACTGTTGCTTTTCCGCTTACGGTATTACTCTTGCACCAAAAGGTGCTAACGATAACTTCGCAATTTTGAAAAATTGAAGCCCGAATGGAATTCCCACAATCGTTATGCACCATATGCATCCAAAAATGAAATTTTCGATTGCCATGGGAATTCCGAAGAAAATGATCCATATAATATTAGCAAGTAGCGATGGTACTCCTCCGCCATATTCGATCTCTTTACCAAATGGCGCAAAGGATAAATCTGCAAACTTAAAGCATTGTTTTCCATAAGGAATTCCTATAATTGTAATGCACCATATAATTCCAGATAGACACCAAGAAAGTCCGCTCAAAAATCCACCAAAAATAAACCACAATATGTTTCCTAATAAGCTCATATCCATTTCTCCTTTCCTAAAAATAACAGAAATTACTTTTTATGCAATTTTTACTACATGAATTACTTAAAGCTTTGTACTTATAACTTAAGCCATGCATTTTTCAACAAATATCTAGTTTGATTTTTTTATTATATCAAAAAATGCTACTAATTTCTATCAATCCACCTTACAAATTCATTACATTTTTGTAATGAATTAAAATAATTTCATACATTAACTTTTTTTGCAATTGCTATATAACTTTTATGCTATAATTCAATATCAAATTCGATATACTCATCATCATTTTTTACTTTAATGGATCCTTCATGTAATTCTATAATCTCTTTTGTGATTGCGAGACCTAGTCCAGCTCCTCCGGTACTACTAATTCTTGCTTCATCTCCTCTATAAAATTTCTCAAATATTTTTTCAAGTTTATATTCAGGAATCTTTTCTCCTTTATTTCGAAAAGAGATTAATATTTTATCTTCCTTTTGCAATAAATTAATTTCTATGGTACTTCCCTCAAAACTATAATTAATGGCGTTCTTTAATAAATTGTCAAAAGCTCGTGCCAGTTTGTCCCCATCTCCCAAATACATTATTTTATCTGGAGTATTTAACTTGCAACATAGTCCTTTATTTTCTAACATTGGGTAACATTCATCCACTAATTGTTTTAGCAAATATGCTATATTGATTTCATTTTTTATGATTGGCATTGCATGTAAATTATATCTTGTAATATCAAAGAATTGATTGATTAATTCTTCTACTCGTAGAGATTTGTTTAAAGCAATATTTATATATTTTTCCTGCAATTTTTTTGGAATTTCCTTTTCATCAGAAAGCAATGTTAAATACCCAATAATCGAAGTAAGTGGTGTTTTTAAATCATGTGCCATATACATAATCAAATCATTCTTTTTTTGTTCTGCATCTCTTTCACTATTCTTTGTTGATATATAATTATATTTTATTTCATTGATCTTTTCCGCGAATTGATTCATATTGTCTGGTAACTTAATTGTTTCATTATCCTCTTCTAAGATCCTATCTAACGATTTATATACTTCATTTATACTATTTACATATTTCGAAATAAATCGATATAAAATAATTGCTAAAACAATTCCTACATAAATATATAAAACAATCTCCCTATTATAAACAATCCAAGCATATAAATCATAGTTTAATCTAGCTACTAATATAGAAAGTGTATTTTCGAAAAACAACACAAGTATAAAATATAAAATGAAAGAAATGATTCCAGCAATTAATATATTCCCCAATAACTCCATTCCTATCTTTATCTTTGTTTTTGTTAAACTATTATTGTTTTTCAATTTTATACCCCACTCCCCATACTGTTTTTATAAACTTTGGATTCTTTGAATCTTCTTTTAATTTTTCTCTTATTCTTCTGATATGTACCATTATTGTATTATTACTATCAAAATATTTTTCTTTCCATACACTTTCAAATAATTCTTCTGAACGGATTACTTTTCCCTTGTTCATTGCTAAATAAAGTAATATCTCAAATTCTAATGGAGTTAATTCAATTTCTTTATTATATAATAAACATTTATGCTCCTTTTTATTAATTACTAATCCATTTATTTCTATAATATCTTCTACTTTTCCTGTATTTTTCCCATCATTATACAATGTATATCTTCGTAATGCTGATTTTACTCTTGCTATTAGTTCTAAAGGATTAAATGGCTTTGTAATATAATCGTCTGCCCCGAATCGTTAATCCTTTTATTTTGTCATTATCTTCTATTTTGGCAGTTAGCATAATTACTGGAAATTTTAACCCTTTTTCTCTAATATATGCACATATTTCAAATCCATCTTTTCCATGAATCATAACATCTAAAATGGCAATATCTAAGTTTACTGTATCTATACAATTTATTGCTTCTTCTGAATCATAAAATTTGTAAACATTATAATTTTCATTTTTTAGATAAACTTCCACTAAATCTGCAATTTCTTTTTCATCATCTAATACTAAAATATTCATTTTGCTCCCCCTTTTCCCAATTATAGCATAATTTACGGTACTTTCTATCCTAGCAAAAGAATTGTAAGAAAATCGTAAGAATTTATTAATGGTTTCTTAAAACTCTACCTTTTCCATTTCTTTATAATATAATTATAATTCAATTGGAGGTACTAAAAATGAAGAAAACAAAGAAAAAAAGATCTACTATTAAAAAAATAATTATATTAATTCTAATGATAGGATTTATTCTCGTTTTATATATTAGCTTTAATCGTACTCTACTAGAGCAAAATGATTTTATTTCTGATCTTAGTAAAACATTAAATATCGGAAATTCTAATAATTATAAAGTAATAAAACAAGATACCAATGATAAATATTCTGGTCTTGGTCAAAAACAAGTAACTAATAAAGATGGATATTTTACTACTTTTACTACTGAAGATAAGAATAAAAAAACGTATAAAGAATATAAGCAAAATGGAAATTCGTCATGGAGCAATAAAGAATATTGGGGATCTACCATGGCTGAAAATGGTTGTGGAATAACGGTAATGTCTATTATATTAAGTGGATATGGTAAAGAGTATACTCCAGAAGATTTGCGAAAAAAATATTATCCAGTAATGGATTATGAAAATTTTTCTACAGAACTTTCTTCTACTTTTGGAATTAAAAATTCAAACTTCTATTATGATTCCATTCATCTCTCCAAAGATAAGATAATAGAACATTTACAAACAAATAGACCTATTGTAGTTTGTGTTTGGAACAAGCCTACTGATAATCGATGGACTACTGCTTCTCATTATATGGTTTTACTCGCAACAGACGGAGATAACATGGTTTATGTTTCCAATCCAAATGGATTAGAAAATGATAGTAAAAGTTCTGGTTGGTATGATATCGATGAAATTACTCCTTATCTTGCCAAAGCCTTATATATCGAAGATTACAAATAAGAAAAGTGGCTTCGCCACATGTACAGATTGCTTCGCAATCGCACAGACTAATGTAACTTAGGCCTTGTTACTCCAGAAATTTCTGACGAAATTTCCTACGTAATAAGAAAAAAGGTTAGTTATTTATTTTTATAACTAACCTTTTTAAGTATAATGTTCCATATTAACTAGATTTCTTTTATCACTTTACATGGATTTCCAACAGCTACTACATTGGATGGAATATCTTTATTGACTACACTTCCTGCTCCAATTACAACGTTATCTCCAATTGTTACACCTGGAAGTACAACAACATTTCCTCCGATCCACACATTGTTTCCAACTTTAATTGGCTTTGCATATTCTAGTCCTTTGTTTCTTGTTTCATAATCTAAAGGATGTCCTGCAGTATAAAATCCACAATTTGGCGCAATAAACACATTATCTCCAAATTCTACTTTATTAGCATCTAGTATTACTAAATTATGATTTGCATAAAATTTTTCTCCAATTTCAATATTATAGCCATAATCACATAAAAATGGTTGTTCTATTAAAAAATTATTCTTTGTTTTTCCTAATATTGTTTTCATAAAATTTTTTCTTTCTTCTATATTTGATGGTCTTATATTGTTATATTCAAAACATTTATCTTTTGCCGCATAAATTTCTTTTATTAATTCTCCATTACAGTTACTATCATATAATTCTCCTGCTAACATTTTTTCTTTCTCTCTTTTTAAATCCATATTATTCCTCTCTTTCCTCTTTACTAAATTAATCTAAATAATTTATATACCTATTTTGTATCAATTATCAGCTTATTATTTATCCATTAAATCATATCTTTTAAATATGGTAATAATCATACTATAAACTAATTTTTTCCCTAATAATTCTCTAAATTTTGTTGTTTTTGATTTTCCTTCACTTCTTAACATTTCTAATTCTTTTCCTAGTTTATCATATTCATTTAAAATATCTTGAAGTGCCTTTTCAAATCTTACTAATCGATCCATACAACTCCCTCCATATAAATTCTAAATTTTGTTGCTTTTATATTACCATAAGCATTCGGATATTAGCAATTACAAATCAAGTATGTTTTTAAATAAAATATAAAAAGGAACAAATAAAATTGATCACTACCTAAATTGCAACTTGTTTTCTGTAAATGACTATTGTTACTACTTTTTTATATATTCAGGTTATAAACTATTCTTCTTTATTTTTATACACTTTATATGCTATTTTATAAGATATAAAATACATAATTATCATAGTTGCTACTAATATAATCAATCCAAATTTATTTATAAAAAGATTTATCATTTCCATATTTATATTAATGTTAGCCTTCGTTACTAAAAAATATATTCCCCCAACAGCTGCAATAATTATAAACACTAAAATAAACATTTGAATTCTTCCTTTTTCAGCTCCCCATTTGAATATACTAGGAATTTGTATAGCTTGTAATAAAGAAATCCCCCATATTCCTCCGATTACAGATGTTATTAAACTTTCATAGTCAAGATTGATTATATTTTCAGGTCTTACATTATTCATTATATTCACAACAATTACCGTAAGAATAAAACCTATGATTCCTCCTATTATAGTTGCTCCTATTGCTAAAATGTACTTTTCTGCTACGATTTCTTTCCTATTTGTTGGAAGTGTTAAAATATATCTATTTGATTTTGATATTTCATCATAACTAAATGTAGAAAGTGAAATCATACCAACTATTACACCAATGATAATTGGGGCGAGATTAATTGATTCTGTTCCTATTATAGCAATTCCACAAAATAAAATTATAACAATTAGCGATGCTTTGTAACTTGATAAATTATATAAATCCTTTTTCAATAATCCTTTTATCATAATTATTTTTCCCCCTTAATATAAAATAACATTATATCTTCAATAGATGGCTTATCAATCGTTGTAATATTATATTTACTTCTTATCGTATTTTTATCACTTGTTAATACTTCATATTGATACTTTCCTTTTTTGTAAGTAATATAGTCTTTTTCATCTAATCTAATAAAATCATCTTTGCTACATTTGATTATTCCATAGTTTTCTAATACTTCTTCTGTTGGTAGATTAAATATCATTTTTCCTTTTTCAATAAATACTATATAGTCTGATATATGTTCTAAATCTGTTGTAATATGTGTTGATAATAATATTGATCTTGTTTCATCTTCTTCGATATATTTTCTAAAAATATCTAATATTTCATTTCTTACAACTGGATCAAGACCACTCGTTGGCTCATCTAATATTAAAAGTTTAGGATTGTGTGATATTGCTGTTGCTATTTTTAATTTCATTTTCATACCACTTGAAAAGTCTTTTATCAATTTATCTGTTGGTAAGTTAAACTGTTTTAATAGATTTATATATCTATTTGTATTCCAAGTTTTGTAAAATTCTTTCATAATAGAATTAACTTGTTTTGCAGTTAGATACTCTGATAAAAAGCTATCATCTAATACAACTCCTGTTTCTTCTTTTATTTCCTTTTCATATTTTTTATTATCTTTTCCAAATATTTTTATAATTCCTTCTGCTTTCGTAATATTCAATATCGATTTAATTGTAGTCGTTTTTCCTGCTCCATTTTCTCCAATTAGTCCCACTATACAGCCTTGTGGCACATTAAAACTAATTTGTTTTAATTCAAAATCTTTATATTTTTTTGAAACATTTTGTAATTCAATATTATTTTCCATTCTAAAAATCCTCCTCAAAGATCATTTTAAATAATTCTTTTATTTCATCTTCCGCTATATTTGCTACTTTTGAAATGTTATAGATTTTTTCAATATAGTCTTGAATTTCTTTTAGTTTTTCTTCTTTTATTAGTTCTAAATTTTTAGGAGCAATAAAACTTCCCTTTCCTTGAACTGTTTTTATAAATCCTTCTCTTTCTAATTCATCATAGGCTTTTTTTACTGTTAAAAAACTAATTTTTAAATCATTTGCTAAATTTCTTACAGATGGTAACATATCTTCTTCTTTCAATTCATTGGAAAATATAGCTGCTTTTATCGCATTGTTTATTTGTTCATAAATTGGTACACTACTGTTATTACTAATTATTATATTCATATTTCCCCTCCTTATCGTCACTCACTGTTATGCTATAACTATAACACTTTATAACAATATGTCAATATATTTTTATAAAAAATTTAAATTAAAAAAGAGAACCACATTTTCTGTAGTCCCCTATATCCATTTCTAATAATTCATTCATTTACTTTTCTCTGCTTATTCTGCTTGTTCTAATATCTTATTTACCCTATTATTTTATATAGATAAATCTTTACCCAAATATATAATACAGTTAATAATAAATCCAATTATCCCTAAAGTTATAGATATATTCTTATAACTCAGCATCACTAATTTTTATTTTCCTTGTTAGTTAATAAATAGATGCTAATACAGATTATTCCAATACCTAACATAATGATTGACGACTTTACAGCGATTTGATTTAAGATATTTAGAGTTACCGCTGCAATTCCCATTGCTAGTGCAACTGCTTTAAATATTAGATTCATTAAATCCTTTGTTTTCATTTCTAAATTATCTTTCTTCTTTGCTTTTAAGAGTTCTTCAACCGATACTTCCAGTATATCTGCTAATTTTGATATTGTATTAACATCAGGGCAAGAGAGATCTCGTTCCCATTTTGAAACTGCTTTATCAGTAACATTCATTTTTTCTGCTAACTCATTTTGTGTCATACCTTTTTCCTTTCTTAAAGAAGCAATCGTTTCTCCAATACTTCTCATTTTAATTCCTCCTTACTTTAGTATGATAAAATGTTACTATAATCTATAAATAAAGTAAACCAATAATCGGTTTAGTTTACTCGACTATTAGTTTACTTTGGATAATTTTCAACAAATTGTTTAAAATTATTTATCGTTCTTATGATTACTTAAATGGTATAGTTCTTTTAGCGGAATATTATTTTCTTTTGCCAATTTCTTAACACTTTCATATTCTGGATAAATATATTCTTCACCATTATTAAGTACTTTTTTTGCTTTTATTTTACCATATTTTGTATCTATTTCTAGCATTTCTCTTTGTAATTCTGTCCTATATTCAAAGCGATATCGAATTCCTATCGTTGTTGTTTCTCTAAAAATAATATTTTGCAGTTTAAACATATCTTGCTTCCTACAAGTTACACTCATTCTATATCCAGGTCTATTTTTTTTCATATAAATTGGTGTAAAAAATACATCTAATGCTCCATTTTGAAATAATAATTCTTGTGTATATCCAAATATCTCTCCGCTACAATCATCGATATTCGTTTCCATTACTACTAAATTTTCATTTTGTTTTTCGGATTCTCCATAATACACTTTTAATATATTGGGAATTTTTAAGTCTTTTGATCCTGCTCCCCAGCCTATTTTTTCTGTTACCATAGCAGGAAGGGTAGTAAACTCTGTTGCAAGTTCTGCAATAATTGCAGCACCTGTTGGTGTAACCAATTCTGTATCAATGTCTATTTGTCTAAATTCTACATTGGAATTTGCAAAAATCTCACTTGTTGCTGGAACAGGAACAGAAATTAGTCCATGTGCACACCTAATAAATCCATATCCGTCATTTACAACACTTGAAATAATTTTGTCCGGATTTATTTTGTGAATTAAGATAGCCGTTCCAACAATATCTACAATAGAATCAATTGCTCCAACTTCGTGGAAATGTACTTCGTCTAGTGGTTTATTATGTACTTTACTTTCTGCTTTTGCAACTCTTAAGAAAATTCTTTTTGCTAATTCCTTTACTTTTTCTTCTAAAGAACTGTTTTCTATTATTGTATTTACATCATTTAGATTTCTATGTTCGTGATGATGGTGTTCATGTTGGTGTTGTTCGTGATGATCTTTTTTATGATGATCATGTTCTAATATAACATCTACATAAGTCCCTGTAATTCCATTCTTTACTTTTTTTGATATCTCTATTTTGTATTCATCTATATTTAATTTTTTTAATTCATTTAATAGGTAGTTTTCATCTCCTACAATTTCTAATAAGGCTCCTAGTGTCATATTTCCACTTATTCCGCTTGAACAGTCAAAATACAATGTTTTCATCATTTTATCTTCTCCTTTACATCACTTATGGCTGTACTAAAAAAGCACAGCCACTTCTTTCCATCTTTGATTTCTAACTAAAAGAAAGAAATCTCAAAGCAAATATTGATTAATCAATATTAATCAATTCATATTCTCTTGTTCCAAATCCCAGTTCTGCTGCTGCTTCTATTGTATGAATACCATGTTGTCTCTCTACTCTTTCTATAAAATGATCTCTTCCTGGATCATCTGAATGATACACTAAATCAATACAAGCTTGATCAATTGCAATTGGATCTAAACTTGCTAAAATTCCAATATCTTTCATACAAGGATCTTCTGCTACCGCACAACAATCACAATCTACGGATAAATTTTTCATAATATTAATATACGCAATTCTTCCTTTAAATAAATTATGAACAGAAGAAGCGGCATCTGCCATTGATTCTAAAAATTTATCTTGTTCTGGTAAATCTCCCCATATTTTCGTTTGATCTTTGCTTCTTCCTGCTGAATGAATCCAAGATTTTCCTTCTGATGAAGCACAACCTATTGATAATTGTTTTAATGCTCCACCATATCCTCCCATTGGATGACCTTTAAAATGAGATAATACTAACATCGAATCGTAATGATCAATATTTTTTCCTACATAATTTTCCTTTAAGATTTTACCATTTTCTATTTTTAACACTTTATCTGGTCCTTCTGCATCCATTAAGTCTACATCAAAATATTGATTCCAGCCATGTTCTTCTAATAACTTTTTATGCTTTGGAGTTGAATTTCTTTCTCCTTCATACGCTGTATTACATTCTACAACAGTTCCATTCACATGTTCTATGATTTGTTTTACAAACTCTGGTCTTAAATAATTTTGATTTCCTTTTTCTCCTGAGTGTAACTTAATTGCTATTTTTCCAGGTAATTCTATTCCCAAAGTTTCATACATTTTGATAACGTTTTCTGGTGTAATCACTTTAGTAAAATATACTTTTGCCTTTTCCATTTTTATCACGCACCTTTCTTTTCTTCTTATTTTATATCACTTATAGTTAGCTTCAAGTCAATACCTTTTATTAATTTTTTTATTTTTTATTTTTCACAAGCATTTAAAAAGTTATTCACTATTTGTTACTATATACTTATATTTCCTTTATAAATATATAATAGAGCAACTAGAAATAGTTGCTCTAACTTTGAAAATAAAAGGGGATGTGCTAATTGCTACTAACTACAATTAGCACATTTAAACTTTAAGAATTATTTCTAAGATTTAATGTTTAATTTTTTAAGCTGTCGGTCCAGCTCTTGATATCAGAATCTGACGGATTAGATCTAAAACGCTGTCCTTCTTGCCAATTTCCACCATTTGCTTCTTCGGCAAGTAATTCTCCACTCTGCCCTAAACCAGATGATGCTGATGTACAAAATGGAATTACTGTTTTTCCATTAAAATCATTTGCCTTAACAAATGTATCTACTGGCCAAGCTGCAATTCCCCACCATATTGGATAGCCAATTATTACAGTATCATATTCTTCCCAATTATCTACTGTTGTAGAAACAAGTTCCGTATTTCTTAATGACTCGTCTTCATATTCTTTTGTTACTCTCGAATTATTATCGGTCCAATCTAAATCCCCAGATGTATATTCCTCTTTTGGTACAATTTCAAAAGTATCTCCTCCTAAATTTTCTGCAATCTTATGTGCCACTTCTTCTGTATGCCCTTGTGCGGAGAAATAGACAACTAATGTTTTTCCTGTTGTTTCTGTATTTTCTCCATTGTTTTCTTCTGCTACCAAGGTATTATTATTTTCGTTATTTGGTTCTGCCACTCCTTCTTGATTGTTACTGTTTTGACTTTCATTTGAATTTTGATTTAAAAAATATACTGCACCACCTATTATTACCAATAAAACAATAACTACAATTAAAGCGATAACTTTTTTACTCATTCTTACTTTCCTCCTTTTTTACTATATCTTACACTTTAGAGTTCACTCTAAGTCAATATAATTCTTAAAATTTTAAAATATATTTCTTATCTTTGCTTCCATAAAAAAAGTTTTTTAAAGTTATTTTTGCCCATCTAAATCTGGTCTCATTTGAACATAACTTTCAAGTAACTCTGGAGAACTTTGATAATATCTTTTATTTTTATTTATCTGTTCTATTTCCTGCATTTCTTCATCTGTTAATTCAAAATCAAAAATGTCAATATTTGCTTTTATATGTTCTGGGTTTGCTGCTCCCGGTATCACAATATTATTTGATTGAATATGCCATCTTAAAATAATATGGTACAAAATAAAATGATAAATACCCTGAATTTAAAATAAAAATAGTTCCTTTTGAAGAAAATCATTCCACCGTTTTAAGCACTCTTCATAATAATGGCTCAACTTTAGATTTTCTTGTTTCACCAGGTGATTCAAAAGAATGGCTTAAAGATTTTAATTTTTTTAAATTAGGAGATTACAAATTTTGTATTGCTGTTCCTATCACAAATCCTTTAGCTAAAAAAGATCTACTTTCTTTTAAAGATTTATCTGGAGAAAAAATTACTGCAATAACTACTGGCAATAGCAAACAAAATCAAGACATTGTGAATAAGATAAAAATAAATTGTAAAAATGTAGAAATATTAGATGCCCCTTTATTCTACGATATAAATGTATTTAACAAATGCGAAGAAAGTGGAAGCTTACTTGTAACTTTAGAATGTTGGAAGGATATTCATCCTGCTTTTAAAACTATTCCTCTTTCTTCTGGTGAATCAATTCCCTATGGTATCATATATTCTAAGGAAGCATCTGAAGATGCTTTAAAATTTTTAGATATTATCCAAAAATTTATTGCTCAATCCGGAAAATAAGAAAAGTAACTTCGTCACATGTACAGATTGCTTCGCAATCGCACAGACTAAAGAAACTTAACCTTGTTACTTCAGAAATTTCTGACGAAATTTCCTATGTAATAAAAAAAACTATGTTAAATATTTCTAGAAAAAACACGTTAAATTATTAAACTTTTTGTCTAATAATTTAACGTGTTTTTTAATGGTAAAAATATAAATTGTATTTGCCTCTAATCATTCTCTTTCATTAATATTTCACATTTTATTTCTGAATCTACTAACTCTGTAAAACGGACTGCATCTTGTTTGGTTCCTACAATGCTTCCATAATGAATTGGTACCGCTACTTTTGGTCTTATTTCATTCACCAATTGTGATGCCTCTTCAAAATTCATTGTATAAGTTCCTCCTACTGGTACAAAAATGACATCACATTTTACTTTTCTATTTTCTGCAGTAATATCTGTATCTCCTGTAATATAATAACGAATCCCTTTTAATTCAATAATATATCCTACCCAACCATTCTCCTTTGGATGAAATTGTTTATTTACATTATAAGCTGGTATTGTTTCAAAATTAATCCCTTCTATACTATGTTTTTCTCCTGGTTCTATTGTAATAATATTCTCTCTTTTATATCCTTTTTTTAATAATTTTGTAAACAATTCTTCTGGCGCAATAATAATTGTATCTTGCTTTATTACTTTATCAATATCTTCTTCAGAATAATGATCATAATGATCATGCGTAATAAATATGATATCTGCATCATTATAATTCTTGTCTATTTTAAATGGGTCGATATAAAATACTTTTTCCTTATTAAATCTAATGCTACTATGATATAAAACCTCTATATTTTCTAACATATTTTTTCCTCCCTTTTTCTAATATAATAATAGAAATCTCTTAAATTTCAAGAAAATTTCTACATCTATATTTGTTTCACTAACTATATCATAAAACAAGCAAGGAATATATAAGTTTGTTAAATTATTTAAAATATTTTTATATGAAGACTTACTTCGTTACTAATTTTTTTGTTTTCTAAATTTCCTATGCAATAAGAAAAAAGAACTGAAATAATTCCAGTTCTTAAAATGAAAGTATGCTTATTATATATGCAAATATCCTAATCTCCAAGTTCTAATCTTACTGTTACATTTCCATCTCCTAAAATATTTTTTAATTTCATTTGAGAAATATTGTCTATTTTTCCTAATCTTGTAAGGCTCCAATTATTATTATCATAATAGATAACAAAAGAATTTCCTTGGTATAGAATCAAATCTCCTGCTTCTGTTCTTATGCTTTCATCATTTGTTGGTAAACTAAATCCTAAAGAACCTACTTTTTCCATTTCGCCATAATCACTCATACTAATTGTTATTGGACCATCTTGTAATTTTCCCACTAAAGCATCGACAGATGAATTATCTGCAAGAGTTGCTGTCAAAATGCTATTGTTTACTATAATATTTAATTTCACAATCTCACCTTCATTATTATTTTCTTGTGCATTTTCATTTTCTTCATTCATTTCTGATATAATTTGTGAATTCGTTTCAGAACTATTTAGCATATTTTCATTATTGACTTGATTTTCTTTACTTTTGCTATATATAAAATATATTGCTCCCCCCATTACTAAAATAATAATTACTATAATTAATATGATAATAGCACTTTTTTTCATAAAAATCCTTCCTATTATTTTTTCTTATTCATAATTTGCTATTTTAGAAATTCCTTTTAATAAATTATTAAACATATATTTCTTCTAATACAAATCAATAAGTTTAAATTTTTCTATTTTAAATTCTCTTTATAAAATTCTTCTATTTTGTCAAAAGGAATAATATCTAATTTATCATATAAATCTGTATGAACGGCATTAGGAATAATCATTAATTCTTTATTAGCTCCTTTTAGTTTTTTAAATGCATCTTTACTAAAATAGCAAGAATGTGCTTTTTCTCCATGAATCATTAAAACTGCATTTCTAATCTCATTACTATATTGTAATATTGGCATATTAATAAAGGATAATGATGATGTTACATTCCACCCGTCATTTGAGTTCAATGATCTCTTATGATATCCACGTTTTGTTTTATAATAATCATAATAATCTTTTACATAAAAAGGAGCATCTTGTGGAAGCGGATCTACAACTCCTCCTGCTCTTTTATATTCTTTAGCTTTGTAATCTTCTATTCTTTCTGCATTTAAACTCTTCTTTATTTCATATCTAGCATTTTCATCCATGCTATCGAAATATCCATTTGCATTTACACGACTCATATCATACATTGTAGAAGTAACAGTCGCTTTTATTCTTGTATCCATTGCAGCAGCATTTAATGCCATTCCTCCCCATCCACAAATTCCAAGAATTCCGATTTTTTCTGGGTCTACATTATCTTGTACAGATAAAAAATCTACTGCCGCTGAAAAGTCTTCTGTATTAATATCTGGAGATGCAACATATCTAGGAGTTCCTCCACTTTCTCCAGTAAATGATGGATCAAAGGCAATCGTTAAAAATCCTTTTTCTGCCAAAGTTATAGCATATAAGCCGGATGACTGTTCTTTCACAGCTCCAAAAGGTCCGGATATCGCAATCGCTGGTAACCTTCCTTCTGCATTTTTTGGCTCATATAAATCTCCAGCTAATGTTATTCCATAGCGATTATGAAATGTCACTTTCCTGTGATTTACTTTCTCACTCTTTGGAAATGTTTTATCCCATTCTTGAGTTAAATTTAATTTTTCTTCCATAAGTTTACCTTCTTTCTTTTTTAGTATCTCATCCTAAATTTCACTTTATTATATGTCTTTTCCCATATTATAAGCTTTATTTAATAGTTCTTCTTTTTTATTTACCTCTCCAACTTCATTACATCCAATACCACAAAGAACTTTCTTTAAGCTTACACCTTCAAAACAATCGATCCATCCTTGTACTTCTTTTTCTGCTATC
Source organism: Candidatus Merdicola faecigallinarum (assembly GCA_018714565.1). Lineage (GTDB taxonomy): Bacteria > Bacillota > Clostridia > TANB77 > CAG-508 > Merdicola > Merdicola faecigallinarum. The sequence goes on from DVNH01000049.1 coordinate 51,506, forward strand.
TCCATTGCTTCTTCCGAATCATCTGCTGCACTTGCAATTAAATATATTTCTTTGAATTTATTATCTTGCCCATATAATGGATTCAGTCTATCTAAAAACGTTTTTAATTGTCCAGACATGCAATAATAATAAATTGGAGTTACAAATACTAATACTTCTGTATTCTTTACTTTTTCTATTAACTCTTGCATATCATCTTTTATTGGACATTTTCTAGTTTTTTGACAAGCAAGGCAGCCCTTGCAAAACTTTATTTCATAATCACGAAGATAAACCATTTCTGATTCATTTCCCGCTTCTATTGCTCCTTTTTCAAACTCTTTTGCTAATGTTTCTGAATTTCCATTTTTTCTATAACTTGAAGATATGATTAATATTTTTTTATTCATTTTTATCACATTCCTTTCTTTCATATACTTGCCAGCTTTTTTTATACATCTTCTGTAAAATCTTTTCTTTTTCCTAATGCGATTTCTTCATAAAGATTTATTTTATAATTTAGACGATCTATTGTTTCATTAATACTTTTCTGTTTTACTAGAAGTTTCTCTCTTTGCTCCTCTAATAATTTTTTTCTAGCTTCGACTGTACTCTTTCCTTTTTCGAACAAAGACATGTATTCTATTAAAATCTCGATTTCAACGCCTGCATCTCTCATGCATTTTATAAATTCAATCCTCTTACATGTTTTTTCGTCATAATTTCTGATTCCATTTTTATTTCTTGGTACTCCTTGAAGCAATCCTATTCTTTCATAATATCTTAGTGTATCCGGTGTTAAATTATACTTTTTACCTACTTCTGCTATCGTCATCTTCTTTCCTCCAATCTAATCTATTATATTTTATAACACTTATAGTTAACTCTAAGTCAAGAGTTTTTTGTTTTTTTTCAAAAAAATAGATTAGTAAAAACTAATCTAAAAATTTTGTTCTAATTAAAATTCATAAATTTCCTAACTCATATTTCGCAAAGTAAAATAAATTTTGTATTTATTTTCATAACTTCTAATTTATGAAAGAATGACTATAAATATAAAATTCCTCCTGACTTGGTTTGTATTTTTTCTCCATTTTTTCTAATGTAGCATCAAATTGTTCTGCTTCTTTTTCATCAAAATGCATTACTGGGCTATCATAATAAAACCATTTTCTTCCGTCTAACGTATTTTGTTGTAATTCTTTTACCATCATTGCCGATGGGTAAGCTCCATCTTCCATGCAAATATTAAATTTTTTACAACTTTTAAAACCTCTAGATACATAATTACTTGGACTTCCAAAGATAACAATAATATCATATCCAAGTTCAGTTGCTTTTTCAAAAGAATGTTCCATTAACATCTTTCCATATCCTTTTCTTTGATATTCTGGTAAAATACTAACTGGTCCAAAAGTTAAGACCTTTTTTTCTTCACCTTTTTCGTCAACCAACCTAGCTTTTGTGTACATAATGTTTCCAATAATATTTCCATCCATTTCAATAATAAAATCTAATTCTGGTATAAAATCCTTATGATCTCTCATAATATGAACCAAATAATGTTCTGTACATCCAGGCATATACATATTGTAAAAAGCTTTTCTTGTAATTTCTTCTACTCTCTCATAATCTGCTTCTTCTTCATTTCTTATTTTTATCATAACTTCTCCTTCTGATTTTTAATAATTCACTCTTTGTAATCTGTACATGTGGCAAAGCCACTTTTCTTATTTTATCCAAATTATTTTCTCTAATCAAGTAATCTTACAAATTTTTTGTGTCGTAATTCATTTTTTACCAAATAGAAAAGATTTCTACTATAAATCATAGTAGAAATCTTTTCTTCTATTCTATTGCAATATATCTTTTTTCTGGAATTTCTTTCTTTTCCTCTTTTTTCTGAATTTCAAGTTTTAATGTTCCATTTTTAAACTTTGCTTTAATATCTTCTTCTTTTACATTTTCTCCAACATAGAAGCTTCTTGAACATTCACCAACATATCTTTCTTTGCGTACATATTTTCCATCGTCCTCTTCTTTATCAGAATTCTTATTTATACTAGCATGTACTGTCAAATATCCATCTTGAATTTCGATTTTTATATCTTCTTTTTCATATCCTGGTAAATCCATATCGATAATATACTTATCTTTTTTCTCTTTTATATCTGTTTTCATGACCTTATTTTCCATTCCTGAAAAGAATGGATCTCTAAACATGTCGTCAAATAAATCAAAATTATTTTTTCTTGGTATCATCATCATAATAATCAACTCCCTATTCATTATTTTATGTGTTGACACCTTTCTTAGGTAGCACATATTAGATTAAAAGTACTTTTATCTTTTTTCATATAATATTATATATCTGTTTTTAGCAAAGTCAAGTATTGAGTGCTAAAATTTACAAAACTTTCACATTTCTCTTCTAATTAAGAATAGTTCTTATCTTCAATAATAAATTCTATAATTACAAAAGAAGAATCCAGCTAAATAAATAGCTGGATCCTCCTCTTCTTTCTATTAATGCTTTCAGAATAACTTAAGTAAAATAGCATAAACACTTTTTACTTATTGTTTTTTATGTCTCTTAAAAAATCTTCGATATATACTCCTGCCTTTTTCAAAACGGTGGGGTGAGTTGCGGAAATTATTTCCCTTCTTTGCACATAAGGAGCAGCTAAGCTTTGTCTTTCTATTTCTACCATTCCATCACCAAATTTACTAAGTTGTAAACAGTTTCCATAGTAGCGAAAAAACTTCTCCCCAATTGAGCAATCTCCTTCCGGACATAATGCCATAATGAGCATCGAATTATGTCTGGCTAACGCCTGTAATTCTAATTGTTCAACAAATTTCGATCCCATAGCCATATCTTGATCTACTGGTCTCCTACTGAAAATCATATGCGTAATAAGTTTTAGAAAAGCCACTTCTCCCTTTATAAACGGTTTCTTATTTTTTTGTCTGTTTTGATAACTTTGCAGCAAATTCCTTATTGCAAGCTCTTCTCCCATTGGAGTTCCCAGAGTGGGTGCTATTAATAGAATATTAGTAGCTTCCTGCAAATAAGATGCCATTCCCGCCATCAGCAGTCCACCTTTTGAGTGGCCTATCAGAGCAGTATTTTCATAATCTTTGCAAAATATCTTCTCATAGAACCAAAGAAATTCGTTTGCTGCATCTCTTATTCCTTTACATTCCGGTGTAAAAAACAAGTTATACACACTAGAATCCGTATTCTCATATGGTGCCATTAAATCCTTTGTCGTTTGAGGTAAAATAAAAGGATCTGATAAATGACTCCGATTAGAAAACGGAAGCACTTTCAATTGGGTTAATAACCAGGGCTCGTTCAATGCTTTTACCGTTGTGGTATAGCCGGAAGATCTTATCACTCCAATTTTCCCTTTTGAGGAATTCCGTCCTTTCCTCTCAAGTACTAGAATAAAATTCCTTCCTTCCCAGGCAATTTTGTCTCTTGACATAAAAACCTCCTTAATTATAGTATTTAACATAGGTAACATTATTATTATACCATAGAAATCCCCAAAAGTCCATTAAGCCATAAAATCCTTGTAGTGTAATTTATCTCTTCGCATATATTCCCATTATTAAACCATTTTCTTCTTTTATCTCTTTCAATTCTAGTCTGATTTTTTTATTATTTTCTTCAAAAAGTCTAATTCCATTTCCTAGAATTACTGGAACAGTTGTAATTTGGTATTCATCAATTAAATTTTCTTTTATACATTGATTTACCAAATTTGCCCCTCCACATATCCATATATTTTTTCCCTTTTCTTGTTGTAATCTATTTATTAATTCTTTTATATTTATATTGACATATTTTATATTTATGGTATCCTTAATTTTTTCATTAGTCAAAACATAACTTTGTAAATCTTCATACACCCATTTGTCTGGTGATAGCTCGTTTTTTATTTGTTTATATGTGTTTGCTCCTAAAATAATAGTATCTATATTTTTTATAAAATTATTATATCCGTAATCGCCAATGTATTCTTTATTATTGCCTAAAATCCAGTCTACACTTCCTTTATTATCTGAGATAAATCCATCTAAACTTTGTGAAATATATAAAATAACTTTTCGTTTCATATATCAATTTTTAACTCCTCTACAATTACCATTCTTCTAATAAATCAGTAAATTTGTTTAATAATTTATCGCTATTACATCCCAAGCCTCTGCTTTTGGACCAGCACAATATTTTTCTTTCAATTTATGATTTTTTATTAAATACTGTAACTTTAATTTTATGTTTCATTATAATCAAAGACAAAGTATGTGCGCCGTAATAATTGTATAACTATATGAGTTAATAGTTATTTTTATATTATCAATTTCACAATACCAATTCTTACCTAGTTTGTAGATAGTGCAATTTTGATTTAGTATTTTGTTTTTGCAATATTCAACAACATTTTCATTATCCAATTTAAGGTTTTTCTTAATTCTTTCAACTCCCATTTCAGTAGTATGAATTTTATCTATATTAGATAACAATATTTCTTTATTCATTTACTATCAACTCCATAAATTGTAATTTATC
>DVNH01000050.1 GCA_018714565.1 Candidatus Merdicola faecigallinarum
TCTGCCAAATCACTTTTATTAAAAACAATTACTTTTTTCTTTCCTTTTGTCATATTTTTAATATCTGGATTTCTACTAGATATTGGTATTCTACTATCTACTAACTCAATCACGACATCAATTAGTTTTAAATCTTGTATGATTTCTCTTTTTGTTTTTGCCATATGACCTGGGTACCAGTTAATGTTCATCTGATTTTGTTGATTATCCATTTCTATCACTTCCTTTACTTTTATTTTTTTATAATATATGTTAGCCATTTTTTATTACGATCAGGCTCTTCTGTATACATTTTATAAACTATTTTAAACTTACATTCTTTAAGACCTCATCAGTTGTTGATCCATTTTTCGAAAAAACTAAATCTAATAATTCTTATTTCAAAAGCAATCAATTATGATTTCCTTTTTCATTGGTTATTACCTACTTTTTTAGTATAAAGGATTATAGATGAATTTCATTTTCTCTTTTCCTATTTCTTAATTCTACCCCCCATTCAATTCCTTTCTCTATTTCCTCCATCAACATAGGACTTTTTATATTTTTACCAATAATTACTTTTTTTTCATCATCAGATAAATTTCCAGATAACTCTTGTTTCAACCTATCTATATATTCTTCCAATCCCATTGAAATTAAACTTCTAGCAGCTATTAATTTCATTCTTTTCGAAACTTCTTCAAAATTAAATTTAGTTTTTTCAACTCCTTTCTCAAGCATAAAGTCTCCACCATCTAATCTACACTCTGACACTCCACATTTTTTCTCATCATCATATAATTTTATTAGTAATGCTACCATACTAGCATTTATTACTTCTCTTTCTTCCTGTGAAAACTCTTTAAAGTGATATATTGGCTCCGGTACCCACATTCCCCATTCTCTACTTTCTATTCCAATACATCTCGATTGATAATAATAAGGTGTAACATATAATTCTCTTTTCACATTATTTTTATCTTTAAAATAATATAATGGCTTTATAACATTTTCAGAATTATTTTTACTTAACCTCATTAGATTTCGAAATTCTGTCTTTCCTACTCCTGTTTTAGCTGCTGGTTGATTTACTAATAAAGCATATTGCCTCTTCTCATCTACTGTTAAAACAAATACTAATTGGGTTCTACCATAATTAATAAATTGTAATCTTTTCTCTCTTCCTTGGAATTCTGGTACTGTATTAGTTTGAGCTACTGACTTAATAAACTCATTAATTTGTAAAAATTCTTCTACCTCGTTTTGTTCCGGTAATGTTTCTAAATACCATGTCCCATAATTAGGAATTCCCAAAGAATCGTTTTTATTTATCATATTTATTCCTCCATTTTATTTTCCAACAGCATCCACAGCCACATAATGAATCAACTCGATATCATTTAATGGCTTAGCTTTTCTACTATATTCGGTAACTCTTTTATTTCATTTATATAATATTTTGTATTTAGATCTTTTCCGAATCCATATTTTGCTTGAATAAATGGTATTCCTGCTAAATCGGAAGCTTCCATATCTTTTTTCGTATCTCCCACGTATATTGCCTTTGTTAATTGATAATCATTTATTATTTTCTTTATTGCATCTGCTTTTGAAATTTTCAACTCACTTGCAGCAATATAATCCTTAAAATATTTATTCAGATTAGAAGATATTAAAAAAGCTTCAATATATTCACTTTCTGCTGTATTACTAACGATAAACATTTCATAATTTCTTTGTAAATCTATTAACGTTTTTTCTAAATTAGGATATACATTTCCTCCATATTCTTTTAAATTTTTTATATTTAAAAACGCAATCTCATCTAATAGCTTTAGTGATTTATCTAATTCAAGATATGGGAAATATAATTGTGCAGATTCGACCTTATTTAGGCCAAATACACTACATATTGTTTCCTTCGATATTTCTTGTAATTTATATTTTTTTACAATCTCATTTGCACTTTTGAATGTTGAATCAATTACTTCCCATAATGTTCCGTCTAAATCAAATAATATTCCTTCTTTCTTCATAATTCTTCACATTCCTTTTAGATATTTTTCACACATTTATTTTATTCTTTGTTATTATAACATGATTTAGACTTATATTACAATAAAAGCGCAGATTACTTTAATGTAATCTGCGAACACAAATTTACGTAATTACTATATTATATTATCATATTAACAAAATATAGTCAATTTATGTAAATTACAGCTATATTTTTAACTATTTTTTTCTAAACTCTTCATGATCCACTTAATATCTTCAATTGATTTATCTATGTTGAATCTTCCATTTCCAATTGGATAATAAACAGAATAAAACTTATATTCTTTTCCATTTATTTCTTTTAAGAACATTTTCTTTCTACATTGTGACACAGAAATCTTTTGGTTCAAAACAATTGAACTAACTTGATTTCCAAATAAAATAATAACTTTTGGATCAATAATTTGAATTTCCTGAAAAAATAAATCTAGATATTCTTTATATACACTATCTGCTAAAGGTCTTGCATCAAGTTGCGTACATTTTCCTAAATTCGTAATAAAATACTTCTTACTTTTTACATTTTCATAAACCTCTTCTGCAAATTTTTCCGTCCATTCGCTTCCTTTTATCGATCTTATTTTTTCATATATTTTATCATCTAGCAAATGAATCTCATAAAATAAATCCCATATATTTTTCGTGCCAATCCATGGAGACTTTAATCCTTTCCATTCTTTTGAAGAAGCAATATTTCTACCAGTTGGATTCATAAAAACAAAACATATCTCTGGATTTTCCTCACATCCACCATTATAAATAGAATCTAATTCTTTTGCTCCATACTTTTTTTGTAATTTATCATATTCTTTTTTTAATTCTTCTAATTTCATTTTTTTCTCCGTTTTTTAACTTAATCTAGATTTGATAAGTTTTATTTCTTCTATTCTCTTTTTTCAAAAATGAAGCAGACTTAAAAATTCAAGTCTGCCGTTTTGCATTATATCATTATAAGGTTCGATAATTATTCTTATCTGCTCTTTCATCCAATTTTCTATCATATTGTTCCCCTTTATAGAACCAATCTGTTTTCTTATCCTTTGGATGTTCCTTTCTATTACGATCTAACAATAAGTCAAATAATATTGCAACTGCTAATATAATACCAATAAAACCTTCTAAAATAGCATCAATTGTATAAATATCTGCACTTCCTTCTGATAATGTAGTGAATGCAGCTAACATCGTTGGACCAAAATACCATACATTTACCAACAAATATGCAATTGCTCCAATCATTTTTCTTTTTGCTACTAACAAAATAAGTACTAAATTTACGAACAATAAAATAACTTCTATATTAATATTTGCAATTCGGAATCCCATATCAATTCCAATAGAATTCGTAAAAGCAAGTACAATTCGAAATATCCAAAACATAACCATAAAAGCAACTAACAAATAAGTTGATAATTTTTTCATTTGTTTTTCCTCCTTTTATTTTAAGAAATATTAAAGAAAATAATCATGGCTCCTATTATTGCAAATACAAAACCTGTTATTTTTAATCCTGCTGATCCTTCATTTTGATCTCCAAAACTGAATAACTTTTTTGTTAAGAAACGAGCATCAAAAATCATTGTAACTCCAATTAATGCAATAATTCCACCAATAATTCTTAATATTACTTCTATTACCATAACATTCGACATCCTTTTTTCATACTAATTTTATCTTAATGTTTTTTTTATAAAAAGTCAATACTTATCCTTAACTGCTGGTTCTAATTTTTATCCATCTACTAAATTTCTAATCGATCATGAAACTTTTCTTTTACCATCTCTTTTAAGAGTTTATTTTCTTTCTTTTCTAGTTTTGGATCTTCATCTATTAGTTGACTTGCTAGTTTTTGAACTTCTTTTAAGATTGGCATATCTTCAAATAAGTTTGCAATTTTAAATTCTGGCATTCCATGCTGTTTGGTTCCAAAAAACTCTCCTGTTCCTCTCAGTTCTAAATCTTTTTCTGAAATAATAAAACCATCATTTGTATCTGTCATAACTTTCATTCTTTTTTGAATTGTTTCACTTTTTCCTTCGTATTTTAAAATACAAAAAGATTGATATTCTCCTCTTCCAACTCTTCCTCTTAACTGATGTAACTGAGCAAGACCAAATCTTTCTGCATTCTCTACAACCATAATACTTGCATTTGGAACATTTACTCCAACTTCGATTACTGTAGTTGCAATTAGAATGTCAATTTCTCCTTCTTTAAACTTCATCATAATTTCATCTTTTTCTTTATTTTTCATTTTTCCATGTAAATATTCTACTCGATATTCCTTAAATACTTCTTTTTTATATTTTTCTGCGAGTTCTGTTACTGACTTTAAGTTCATTTCTTCATTTTCTTCTACTAATGGACATACAATATAGGCTTGTCTTCCTTCATCAATTTGTTTTTTTATAAATTGATTTACTCTTGCCTCCATTTCTTTTCTTACAGCATAAGTATCTATTTTTTTACGATTCGGTGGTAATTCATCGATAATAGAAATGTCAAGGTCCCCATATAAAATAAGTGCTAATGTTCTTGGGATTGGCGTAGCTGTCATAACCAATACATCTGGATTCTCACCTTTTGCCACGATTGTTCCACGCTGTTTTACTCCAAATCTATGTTGCTCATCAGTTACAATAAATCCTAACTTCTTAAAGCGTACATTCTCTTCTAGTAGTGCATGTGTCCCTATAATAATATCAATTTCTCCATTTTCTAATCTTTCTAATATTTCCTCTTTTTTCTTTTTCGTAATACTAGAAACAAGTAATTCGCATCTAATATGAAATGGATCTAATAATTGCTTAAAACTTTCTAAATGTTGCGTCGCTAAAATTGCTGTTGGAGCCATAATTGCTACTTGATATCCAGATTTTACAGCTTTATAAGAAGCAATGATTGAAACTGCAGTTTTTCCTGAACCAACGTCTCCTTGTAACAAACGATTCATTGTTTTTCTATCTTCCATATCGCGATCAATCTCTTCTAATACTTTTTCTTGTGCTTTTGTTAAGTGAAATGGTAATTGATTGATTACATCTGACATTTTTACTTCTTTTGAAAAAGAAATTCCTTCTTCCTCTGTCATATATTGATTTTTTAACGTGAGTAAAGCAAGTTGCATGCTTAATAATTCTTCAAATACTAATCGTCTTCTTGCTTGCTTAAATTCATTAAAATCATTTGGAAAATGTATTCTCGTAATTGCTTCTTCATAATTTATTAATTGATACCTTTGTTTTATAAATTCTGGCATTGTTTCTTGCAATTTACTTTTTACTAGATTCAACCCATTTTCCATAATTTGTCTAATTGTATTTTGCGATAATTGATAAGTTGATGGATAAATTGGTATAATTTTCCCCGTATTTTTATTTGTTTTTTCCAAATCGTAAACAGGAGACATCATCTCGATATGTCCTCCTACTCGTTTTACTTTTCCAAAAAATTTATAAATTTCTCCTACTTTAAATCTATTTTTTAAATAACTCTGGTTGTACCACGTCAAAATACAAGTTCCTGTAGAATCTCTTACCATTAATTTATATAAAACCACTCTTTTATTTTTCGTTCGTATTTCCGATACTTTAGATACAGGTATTGCTTCTATGAGAGCTTCTTGTCCATCTTGCAAATACGCAATTTCAGAAGGCTTATTTCTGTCTTCATAGTCTCTTGGATAATAAGTAATCAAATCTTTTAATGTATGTATTCCTAATTTCTGTAATAGTTTTGCACGGTTTGGACCTACTCCTTTTATATATTGAATTTCTTTTTCTAATTCTCCCATGAATCTTCCTCCTAGTTTCTACTGCTTATTGTAACATACTAGAGATTCAATTTCTATATTGCTCTTTAAATAATTAGTTTTTAACACTTTTACTACCAAATTAGTGTATTCCTTTTAGTAGTTCTTCACTATTTTTTTATTTTACTATTAATATTTTTTCAAAAAGTCTTGTTTTTTTTTTATATTTATGATAGACTAATATGCAGTCAATTTATTTACTTAATTAGGAGGTGCGATAAACATGGCAAAATGTGCAATTTGTGAAAAATCTTTAAGTCACGGAAATAAACTTAGTATTACTCGTTCACACATCAGTAAAAGATCTACAAGAACTTGGAAACCAAATCTAAGAACAATAAAAACAATTGTAGATGGTCAACCAAAAAGAATTACTGTATGTGCTAAATGTTTACGTTCAGGAAAAGTTAAAAGAGCTTAATTATTTTTATAGATTTAAAGGAATAAATTCAAAAATTTATTCCTTTATTTTTTGCCCTTCAAAAACTTTCGATTTTCTGAAGGGCAAAGTTTAAGTTCCGATATCAATTGACTTACTGTGTCCTGTCCGTTTATAGGTTTAAATCCTCTTTTTTTATTTTTTTCTTATTTTTATTTTTTCTTATGTAGTTTATTCTTTTATCCCAAATATTAATTTAACAATTCCTCTTAAAAATCTAGGAACTTTTTTTACTACAATCGTCATTCCATTCACACTCCTTTTTTGGCCAATTAGCATGAAAGCCACATAAATCCAATGCATATGATAGCTACTCCAATTACAAATAACCATCCAGTCATAGGAAGTAATAATACAAATAGAATTCCCAACCCTAATCCTATTAAACATACTGCAATTGTCTTTTTTAAAGCTTCAAACATAATTTTATTACCTCCTTTTTTATATAATATGACAGAATAATTCTTTTTGTGATTCCTTTATGTTGCTCACCTGGCTTTTTCTATGATATAATTTCACACGAAAGGATTGATTTTATGAAACAAATAGATGCAATAAAAATAATTGAAACCTTAAAACAAACATATCCAGATGCTACATGTAGTTTAGATTTTACTACTCCTTTTGAATTGGTAGTTGCTGTTATGCTATCTGCCCAATGTACAGATGAAAGAGTGAATTTAACAACTCCAGCTTTATTTAAAAGATATCCTTCTATTCAAGCTTTTGCAGATTGCGATCTTTCTGAATTAGAAAACTTCATACATCCTTGTGGTTTTTATAAAAATAAAGCCAAAAATATAAAAAGTACTGCTCAAAAAATAATAAAAGATTACCATGGAAATGTTCCTAATACCATGGAGGAACTATTAACCTTACCAGGAGTCGGTAGAAAAAGTGCTAATGTTATCTTATTAGAAGTATTTCATATTGCCACTGGAATTGCAGTTGATACACATGCAAAAAGAATCTCAAATCGATTAGGCTTATCCAATCAGTCCGATCCTCTAAAAGTAGAAGAAGACTTATTAAAGCAAATTCCTTCAAAATATCTTCAGGATGTAAATCATTTGCTAGTATGGTTCGGAAGAGATACTTGTACTGCTAGAAATCCAAAATGTGATACTTGCTCTGTTAAGTCACTTTGTAAAGCTTTTCATTCTAGAAATACACACTAGTATCCTTGACAAACAATGCAATAAGAAATATACTTTTTCCATAAAGATTTATTTAGGAGGTAAACAATGTTAAAACAAAAATCAAAATTTATTATCTTATTTTTTGTTACGCTTTTTTTCGTTTCTAATTTTTGTTACGCAGAAAATAACGTAACTACAACCACTGGTGAAAATACTACGACTTCTCCAGAAGCTGTTACTACTAATTTAAAAACGGATGAAACACAGGATGTAGAACCTATATCAGAAGAAACAAATCAAACAGATGTAGAACCAATTTCGGAAGAACCAGAAGCAACAGAAGAAGAAGCAAATACAAATACTACATCTGAAACAGAAGAACCTGAAATTCATGAAGATGATTTATACCTAGCAGGCTTTGATGTCACAATGGATCAGTTAGTTAATGGTAATGTTTATTTATATGGAAATAATATTACGATTTCTGGTCAAATCGTTGGAAATTTGTTTGTATTTGGAAATACAGTAAATTTTGATCAAGCTTATATCCAAGGATCTGTTTATGTTTTTGCCAATAACGTAACATTTGATGCAGTAGCTTCTGATTTATATATTACCGCAAATCATTTGGAAATTTCTCCTCAATTTGGTGTTTATCGTGATTTAAAAGGAAATTGTAATTCCATTATTATGGCTGGTACTATAGGAAGAAATGCTTTACTAAATACCAAATCCCTATCCTTAGAAAAAGATGATGCAACTGGTGTTATATATGGTAATCTACAATATTCTAGTCCAGCTGAAATTCAAATACCAGAAGGTAGCGTAGAAGGAGAAACTACCTATACAAAAAGTTCTAATGATCAGTCTTCTAAAAGCATATTATCTTATTTTATAAATTTAATCGGAGTTATTATTTTTACTCTTTTTGTATATGCTTTATTAAGAGTAATTACACCAGCTTCTATGGAACATTTAAGCCATTCCTCTACTCGAAAAATGCCAAAAATAATAGGAACTGGATTATTAGGTTTAATTGCAATTCCAATTATTAGTCTACTTCTTATCATCACAGTAATTGGAGTTCCAACAGCTTTAGCATTACTTGCTCTATATGTATTATTAATTGCATTTAGTACCTCTGCATTTACGATTGGTCTATCTACTTTATTTTGTACCAAAAGAGGCATTCAAAAAAGGGCTGCTCAATATTTAGTTTTAGTTGTTAGCACTATTATTGTTTGGATTGTAACCATTTTACCATTTAATATTGGAACAATTGCACAAGTTATCTTTACTATTATTGGATTAGGAATTATTTTATATGCACTTTTTGCAAAAAAAGTTGATACTACTTCTTCAGAAGAAGCTCCTAAAACAGAAAAAAAAGAAAAGAAAAAAACGGAAACAAAAAAATCCGAAAAAAGTAAAGATTCTAAAACATCTAACTCTAAGACAGAGAATATAAAAACGAAAAAACAAGATAAAAAAGAATAGTATATGAAAGGAACAAGAAGCAGAAATAAAACGGCTTCAACTCGCACCATCAGGTACTTTACTTTATACCGTAGTTTCTGGTATCAATCTTGACCTTGTAGAAGCGTTTCTACTACAAAGTGGAGTAAAAATCAACAAAAAGACCTCTGGAGATACTTCTTTTTATTACAAAAAAATATAGTAATAAAAGATATACTATCTCCACAAAAAAAGATCCCCAACAAAGTTTTTGTTACTTTGCTGGGGATCTTTTCTATTTCTATTCATCTTTTCTTTCAAAATACTATTGTTTCATTTCAGTAATTACTTCTTTATAATCCTCTGCATTTAAAATTGCTGTACCTGCTACTATAATATTCGCTCCTGCTGTTTTTAAAATATCTACATTTTCTAAATTAATTCCCCCATCCACTTCAATATCAATCTCTAAATTCTGTTTGTCCAAATATTCTTTTAATTCTTTTATTTTTTCGATTGTTTCTGGAATTAATTTTTGTCCACCTTTTCCTGGCTCTACCGTCATTATTAATACCATATGAATATATGGTAAATATTCTTTTATTTCTTCTATATCTGTTTCTGGCTTAATTGCGATTCCCACTCTACAATTTTGTTTCTTTATTTTTTCTATTAACGGTTTTCTCTCTTCTTCTTTTACTGCTTCTATATGAAAAGTAAGAATATTTGGATTATATGCCAAGCATTCTTCTATATTTTCTTTCACATTCTCTACCATTAAATGTATATCTAATGGCGTATTGGATATTTGTTTTAACTCATTCATATAAGTTATCATTTTTTCTTTGGTATCATTTTCTACAAATTTTCCATCCATTATATCAATATGAAAATAGTCTGTTTTGGCTACCTCTAAGTCGTACATCGTTTTTATCCTATTTTCTGATTTTATATTTAAAATAGAAGTTGAAATCTCTACCATTTGTGTTCCTCCCTATCTTTTAATTCTTCAAAAATTCTTATGAAGTTTTCATATCTTTCTTGTGGAATATTTCCCAATCTTACTGCTTCTTTTATTCCACATTTTTCCTCTTTATTATGATTACATCCAATATATTCACAATTTGAAATATATTTTTGAAATTCAATAAAATAATTTTCTAATTCTTTCGAGGTTATTTCACTAATATCAAAACTAGAAAAACCTGGAGTATCTGCAATATAAGTGTCTTTTTCTAATTTATGTAAGAAAACAGAAGTTGTAGTATTTTTTCCCTTTTTATTTTTTTGGCTGATATCACCTTCTTGGGTTTTCTCTTCTTTAAATAAAGCATTAATCAATGTTGATTTTCCTACTCCAGAGTTTCCTGAAAAAGCACTTATGTTTTCTACTAATTTTTTCTTTAACTCTTCTACTCCTTCTTTTTGTTTTGCTTTTGTTAAAATTACAAAATAACCTACTTTTTCATATATCTCCTTTATTTTCTCTGCCATATTCTTTTTATCTAAATCTGTTTTATTAATAATGATAATAGGCTTTATTTTTAAATATTCAGCATATGCTAATTGTTTATCTAGTAATAATAAATCTGGTTTTGGATCCTTACAAGAAAGCACAAAAATAATCTGTGTTAAATTAGCAATTTTCGGCCTTTTAATATAATTTATTCTAGGAAAAATCTTCTCAATAATTCCTTCTTTTTTTTCTTTATCCAAAATTTGAAATTCTACTTTATCTCCTACTACTGGTGAAATTTCTTCGTTCTTAAATTTACCTCTTGCTTTACATTGATAAATTTTCTCCTCCATTTCAACTTGATATAGATCCGATTTTTGGCTAATAATTCTTCCTTCCATAATACTCCTTTTATTTTTTCCTTCTTCCTATTTTTCTTCTTTGTTCATTTATATAGAAGATCACATTTTATTCTTATAAGAACTTTTTCAAAAAAATATGAAGTAGATTTTTCTACTTCATATTATATCATATTTTATTGAAATGTATAGTTAGTCATTGTATTAAAATTAATTGTTGCTGTTCTTGTATAACTTTCACCACTAGAGCTTGTAATCGTTAATACCACTCTTGCATTACTTCCTTTTCCTGAAATAGTAGCCTGTAAATTGCTCTTATTTTTATCTACTCCAGATTGTTGAAACTCTACTGCTCCATCTACTTCAATTTTTACATTCACTGTTTTAGGAGTTTCGCTCGTTGTATTATCTGTAGATTCTTCATATCCTCCTGTTATTGCTTTTACGTTAATCGTACAACTTACTTGTTTTGTTTCTTGAATTTTATTTACCGTAATGGTAACTGTTGTTCCTTCTTCTACCGTTTTCCCTGCATCTACACTTTGTTTTAATACAACACCATTTTCTTTTGTAGTATCTTCTTCATTTACAACATTTACTTTTAATTTTGCTGCTGTTAATTCAGATGTTGCTTGATCTTGTGTTTTTCCCACTACACTTGGTACTGTTGTATTTACTACTCCAGATCCTTTGCTAACAACAATTTTTACGGTGCTTCCTGCTGCTATTTCGGTATCTTTTTCTGGGTCTTGACTAATAACAATTCCCGCTTCTACTTTTTTACTTATTTCCTCTGTTACTTCTGCTTCTAGGTTTGCTTCTTCAATTGCTTCTATTGCCTCTTCTTTTGAAAGACCTGTTACTTTTGGCATTTTTGTAACTTCTTGCCCCTTACTTATTACAACTGTAATTGTACTTTTTTCTTTTATATTATAACCTTCGATATATTTTGGATCTTGTGATATGATTCTTCCTGCTTCTACATCCGGACTATATTCTTCTTCTGGTTTTACTTCTAAAACTAGATTTAACTCTTTTACTTCATTTTCTGCCTCTTCCCTTGTCTTTCCAACTAGATTTGGAACTTGCACATCATCTAACGTTACCATATCTGCAATTGCTCCTACTAATGCGGTTCCCCCAAATGCTAGGAAGAAAAGTAAAATTCCCCCTATTACCATAGATAGCTTTTTATGTTTTTGAATAAATTCTTTTAATTTGTTTTTCTTTTGTTTTTTTCCGTTATTTTTATTTTCATTTCCTCTTTGTTCTTCTGATTGATCATAATTTTGATAAATTGGAATTTTTTGAGTTGCGAAATCGCTTTCATTTTCTTGTACATAAACAAAGTTTCCATTTGGATCTTTTAATGCTTTATTTAAATCTCTTAGCATCTCTGTTGCTGAAGAATATCTTGCATTTGCATCTTTTTTCATTGCTTTCATAATAATATTATTTACTGCAATTGGAATATCCTCATTTAATTCTCTTGGTTCTTTTGGAGTTTCTTGCATATGTTTTAATGCAATAGAAACTGGAGTATCTGCATCAAAAGGAACAGTTCCTGTTAGCATTTCATACATAACAACGCCTAAAGAATATAAGTCTGATTTCGCGTCTGTATATCCCCCTCTTGCATGTTCTGGTGAAAAATAATGCACTGATCCGATGGTTGTACCAAATGCAGTTATAGTAGAATTGGATACCGCTTTTGCAATTCCAAAATCAGTTACTTTTGCAATTCCATCTTCTGTAATAATAATGTTATGTGGTTTTATATCTCTATGTATAATACGATTTCTATGAGCAGTTTCTAATGCAGATGCAATTTGAATTGCAATGTTTACAGACCACTTCCAAGGTAATGGACCACTTTCGTTAATAATTTCTTTTAGGGTCTTTCCTTTTATTAATTCCATAACAATATAATATAAATTACCTTCATTTCCTACATCATAGATAGAAACAATATTGGGATGAGTTAAACTAGCTGCGGATTGTGCTTCTGCTGCAAATCGTTTGATAAACTCCTCATCTGTTGTAAATTCATCTCTTAGGATCTTTACCGCTACGTAACGGTTTAATACATGGCATTTTGCCTTATATACAGTTGCCATTCCTCCATTCCCTATTTTCTCTATAATTTCGTATCTGTTACCTAACAATTTCCCTTCTAGGTTCATTTTTTCATCTCTCCCTTAATTATTGTATACAATAACAACAGTAATATTATCGTATCCCCCTAATTCATTTGCTCTATTAATTAATGTATCTGCTGCACCATATACATCTTTGGTTACTACATTATATATCTCTTGATTTGTTACCATATTTGTTAATCCATCAGATGCTAGTAATAAAATATCGTCTTTTAGAAATCCTTTTGTTGTTACATCTGGCTCTACATATGCAGTACATCCCAATGCTTTCATTAGCATATTCTTTTTAGGATGATGTTCTGCTTCTTCTCTTGTAATTGTTCCTTCCTTTACTAATTTTTCTACATAACTATGATCCATCGTTAACTTTCTAATAATGTTTCTTCGAATACGATAAACTCTACTATCGCCTACATGCCCAATATATACCTTATGTCCGTATACTAAACAAACCTCTAATGTTGTTCCCATTCCTTCTAAGCCTGGGGTTTCTTTTGATTTTTCATATACGATCATATTAGCATATTCCATACTACTTCTTATTAATTCTTCAATATTAACTCGATCATGTGGAATTTCATTAAAATTACTGGTTAAATATTTCTTCGCAGATTCAATTGCAAGCTTACTTGCAATTTCACCTCCGTTGTATCCGCCCATTCCATCTGCAAGTAAATATAACTGTAATTCTTCCTCTTCATTAGGAATACTATATGAGTCTTCATTTAATTCTCTTGCTTTTCCTAAATCTGATTTGGCAAATATTTTCATTCTTTCACCTCTATTTTTTTATATTCTTACGTCTTAATTGTCCGCATGCTGCATCAATATCCGATCCCAGCTCTCTTCGAATTGTCGCTACGATTCCATGTTCATTTAAGTAATCTCGAAAGCGAATAATATTTTCGTTTGAAGCTTTATCAAATGTTCCATTTTCAATTTTATTAATTGGAATTAAATTTACATGTGCAATTAATCCTTGTAATAGTTTCACTAGCCTTTTAGCATCTTCTATATGTTCGTTGTTATCTTTTGCTAGTGCATATTCAAAAGATATTCTTTTATTTGTTTTCTTATTATATACTTTACAAGCTTGTATTAATTCTTCAATTGGATAACTCTGATTAATTGGCATCATACTACTTCTTTTTTCATCTGTTGTAGCATGTAATGAAATAGATAATGTACATTGTATATTCTCTTCAATTAAATCATAGATTCTAGGAACTAATCCACTTGTTGATATACTAATATGCCTTGCTCCTATATTACATCCTTTTGGATGATTTAAAATACGAATTGCACGCATCACATTATCATAATTATCTAATGGTTCTCCTATTCCCATAAATACTACATTGGAAATCTTTATTTTCTCATCTCTTTGTACTGCTAACACTTGTTCTACAATTTCTCCGGCTGTTAAATTTCGTATAAAATTAATTCCAGTAGAAGCACAAAATTTGCATCCCATTTTACATCCTATTTGAGAAGAAACACATAATGTTCTTCCATGGTGATATTCCATTAGTACTGTTTCTATCATATTTCCATCCAGTACATCAAATAGATATTTTTTCGTTCCATCTTTTGATACTTGCTTTTTTACGATTTTATAATTATGAAAATTAAATATATCCTTTAATTTTTCTCTTAATTCTAAAGAGAGATTTGTCATTTCTTCAAAAGAAGTAACTCCCTCTTCATAAATCCATTTAAAAATTTGTTCTGCACGATATGGTTTCTCACCAATTAATTTTAGTTCTTCCTTTAATTCTTCTAAGTTATAATCTTTTATATTTTTCATAATAATTCTTTCTATCATTCTATTTTTATCTCTTATTATATATCACAAAAAGCTTTCTTTTTCAATTCCTTTACCCTATAAATTTCACAATATTTTTGATCAGACAAGTAATTAATAAAACAGCAATTCCTATATATAAATAAACTGGTTTATATGTTAATGTCCATACCTTCTTTTTTGTTATTCTTGCTATGGTTTGAGTAATAATATAAACAGCAGTCATAATAGTGGCATATAATACTGTTGGATTATAAAGAAAAGATTGAATTAAATTTCCTTGTAATAAAGCAATAAAAGCTCTTGTACACCCGCATCCTGGGCAAAATATCCCATATTTTGAATAAAAAAGACATTCAGAGATTGTTATAAATTTATAAAAATACATTTTATATAATATTGTTCCTATAATAATGATCCCCACAACAATTAGAGATGTTATATATAAATAATCATCTTGTTTCTTCTTCATTTTCACTCCTAATATTCTATTATTAATAACTTTGCAATCGCACAAATTAAGGAAACTTAACCGTGTTACTTCAAATTTTTTTCGAAATTTCCTATGTAATAAAAAGAAAAGCTGCTATATAAATAACAGCTTGTTTTTATTATTATTTTATAAGTTTAATCTTTCCAATTAATGGTACTTCTTTCTCTTCTTGGTTAATTGCTGCAATTAATCCCATAATCCAACAAACTAACATAAAGATACCCCAAATCCATCCAATACATGGAATAACAGATAATAAAGTGAATAACATAATAACTAAGGCTTGATTTAAATGGAATTTTGCGCCTTCTCTATCTCCCGCACAAAAAGCCACAATTAAACCAATCCAAGTAATATAAGCTATAATACTTGTTGTTTTTGCATTCATTATTAACCCCTCCTTTTTTCTTTTTTATATGACTTTTTTATTCATATCTCGACATTATATTATCACAATGTATTTTAGATTACAATATTTAATTCATAAAAAAACAATATTACATTTCTTGTAATATTGTTTTTTATTTTTTATGCAGATTCAATTTGAGTATGTTGTATTTTTTTCTTTATAACAGGCTTTTTCCTTTCCTTATTTTCGTTGATAATTAACTCTGGTTTTCCCATATTCTCAACTGTCTCTTTGGTAATAATACATTTTTCTATTTTAGGATTGGATGGTATTTCATACATAATGTCTCTCATAATTTCTTCAATAATAGATCTAAGACCTCTAGCACCTGTTTTTCTTTCAATTGCTTTATCTACAATTACTTCTAATGCTTCTGGTTCAAATTCAAGTTCTACACCATCTAATTCTACTAATTTTTTGTATTGTTTTACCAATGCATTTTTTGGCTTTGTTACAATATCAATTAAAGCATTTCGATCTAATTCTTTTAATGTTGCAATTATTGGAAGTCTTCCCACAAATTCTGGAATCAATCCGAATTTTAATAAATCCTGTGGTAATAGCTCTTTAAACATCTCTGATCTTTCTTTATCTTTCTTTGTTTGAATTTCTGCTCCAAAACCAATTGCTTTCTTACCTGTACGATCTTCAATAATTTTTTCTAGTCCTTCAAAAGCTCCTCCACATATAAATAAGATATTTTCTGTATTAATTTGTAATAATTCTTGATGAGGATGTTTTCTTCCTCCTTGTGGTGGAACAGATGCCACTGTTCCTTCTACAATTTTTAATAAAGCTTGTTGAACACCTTCCCCACTTACATCTCTTGTAATAGATGGATTTTCTGATTTTCTTGAAATTTTATCAATTTCATCAATATAAATAATTCCTTTTTCTGCCTTTTCAATATCATAATCTGCTGCCTGAATTAATTTTAATAAAATATTCTCGACATCTTCTCCTACATATCCAGCTTCCGTTAATGTTGTCGCATCTGCGATTGCAAAAGGAACATTTAAAATTCTAGCAAGAGTTTGTGCAAGTAATGTTTTTCCACATCCTGTTGGTCCTAATAATAATATATTGCTCTTTTGTATTTCAACATCGTCTTTCTCTTTCTTTTCTTCATTTTCTATATGATTAATACGTTTATAATGATTATATACTGCAACAGAAAGAGTTCTTTTTGCTTCTTCTTGACCTATTACATACTCATCTAAAATATGATTGATCTCTTCTGGAGTTGGTATTTCGTCTTCTTCCACTGTTGTATAAGAATCTTCATCCTCTTCATAATAATCATTTTCGATAATATTAGAACATACTTGAATACATTCATTGCAAATATAAACTCCTGGTCCTGCTACGATTCGCTCTACACTCTCTTGTGTTTTCCCACAAAAAGAACATTTTATATTTTTATTACTTTCATTCTTTGACATTTAAAGCTCTCCTTTTTCTCTACATTGTATTATGCTCTTTTGTCCATAATACCATCAATCAAACCATATTCTAAAGCTTCTTGTGCAGTCATATAATGATCTCTTTCTGTATCTTGATTAATTCTTTCAATTGGTTGCCCAGTTTTTTCACTTAATAATTGGTTTAATTTTGCTCTTGTCTTTATCATATGTTCCGCATGAATTTGAATTTCTGTTGTTTGACCAGAAATTCCTCCTCCTTGTCCACCTATTAATGGTTGATGGATTAAAATTTCTGAATTTGGTGTTGCAAATCTTTTTCCTTTTTCTCCGTTTGCTAATAGAACTGCTCCAAAACTTGCTGCTAATCCTACACAGATTGTAGAAACTGGGCATTTTATGTAATTCATTGTGTCTACAATTGCCATTCCGTCTGTAATGGAACCTCCTGGACTGTTTATATATAAAGAAATTTCTCTTTCTGGATCTTCCGCTTCTAGAAATAATAATTGTGCAATAATAACTCCTGCTGAAGCACTGTCTACTTGTTCTCCTAAAAATATAATACGATCCTTTAGCAATCTTGAGAAGATATCGTAAGATCTTTCTCCTCTATTGGTTTGCTCAATAACATATGGTACTAAACTGTTTTTTTCTAACATATTCTTCCTCCTAATTACTAATTTAGAACTCTCAATAAAAGTAACTTTGTCACACAAAAGAAACTGTTTTGCGATTTCTCCAATAGGAGTGACTTAAGTCTCACTTTAAAAAAAGTACTAAATTTCCTTTTATATAATAAAAGACGTAGGTAATAAATTGTATCATAAATCAATTATTAGAATTAGTTATGATTCCAACGACTTCCCTACGTTTCTTATTTTATTTTATTTTTGCATTTTTTACAATGAATTCAATTGCTTTTTCTGTTTCAATACTTCCTTTTATGTAATTTTTTAATGCTTCATTCTCTTTTAATTCATCTTCTGTTCTTCCGTAGTTTACAGCCATTTCTTTTAATTTTTCTTCAATCTCTTTATCGCTTGCTTCTACTTTTTCCTCTTTTACAATTTCTTCTATAATTAATCTTGATTTTACTGAATTTCTTGCTTGTTCTTCATATTCTTTTCTAAATTCTTCTCTGGTTTTTCCAACCATTTTTAAATAATTATCTAGATTTAAACCTTGATATTGTAATCTTGCTTCCATATCTTTTTCCATATTGTCTATTTCTGTTTCAATCATACCTGATGGAATATCTAAATCTGTATTTTCGCAAACTACTTTTACTGCTTCGTCTTCTGTTTCATATTTTGCTCTTGATTCATTTTCTTTTACTAATTTTTCTTTAATACTATTTTTTAATTCTTTTAATGTATCAAATTCACTTACGTCTTTTGCGAATTCATCATCAATTTTTGGTAGTTCCTTTTGTTTAATTTCATGTACTTTTACTTTAAACGTTGCATCTTTTCCAGCTAAATCTTTTGAAAAGTATTCGTCTGGAAATTTAACTTTGATATCTTTTTCTTCTTCTTTTTTCATTCCAATAATTTGCTCTTCAAATCCTGGAATAAAAGTATTGCTTCCAATTGTTAATTCATGGCCTTCTGCTTTTCCACCTTCAAAAGGAGTTCCATCAACAAATCCTTCAAAATCGATTACTGTAATATCTCCATTTTTTACTGCTCTATCTTCTACTGTTACCATTCTTGAATTTCTTTCTGCCATATGATCTAATTCATGTTTGATATCATCATCCGTTACATTATACTCTATTTTTTTAAGTTCTATACCTTTATATTTTCCTAATTTTACTTCTGGTTTAATTTGTACAACTGCTGTAAAAATTAAATCTTTTCCTTTTCCGATTTGTTTTACATCTAAATCTGGATAACTTACTGCTGTAATCTCGTTTTCAGTAAGTTCTTTTTCATATACTTCTTGTAAAATTTCATTGAATGTGTCTTCATAGAAAATTTCATCACCATAATATCTTTCTACAATATTCATTGGTGCTTTTCCTTTACGAAATCCTGGTATATTAAAATATTTTGCAGTTTTAAAATATACTTTTTTCATTGCCTCATCAAATTTAGCTGCTTCTACTGTGAATTCTAATTTTAATTCATTTTTGTTATCTGTTTTTTCAACTTTAATACTCATTTATTTCAATCCTTTCCATTTTCGTCATATAAATTTGCTATCATATTATATCACAAATTATGTAGATTGCAAGTCTATTCTTCGATTTTTACTAATTTAAAGCCTGTATAATCACAACTTACCATGGTATATTCAATTCCATGTCTATCTCCCTCAATTACTAAAGCATGGGATGGACCATGCAAATGTCCATAAATACATTTGGTAACAGGATATTGAAGCATCAATTTTTCAAATTCTGATACCATATTTTCTTTTATTGGCGGATAATGCATGCATACCATCATTTTTTTTGATTTGTCGTACTGCTTCATTCCTTGCTCTAAGGACATTTTTAATCTTTCAACCTCTCTTTTATAAATCTTTTGATTTTCTATATCTTTTTCTGCTATATTCCATCCTCTACTTCCACATATAATCATATTATTATACACGTAACTATTATTATATAAAAAATCTATACTATTTATATTCTTTTCTTTTAAAAATCTCCTCATGCTAGTAACCGTATTCCACCAATAATCGTGATTTCCTTTTAATAATAACTTTCTTCCTGGCAACTCTTCAATAAATCTAAAATCCTGTTCTGTTTCCTTTAAATCCATCGACCATGAAAAGTCTCCTGGTAATAGTACTAAATCTTCTTCTTTTATTTTTTCTAGCCAATCTATTTTTATTTTCTCTTCATAATTACTCCATCCAAAGATATCCATTGGTTTATTGGAACAAAAGGATAGATGTAAATCTGAAATTGCATAAATTGCCATACTTCTCCTCTTTCTTTATCTTAATTTTCGTTTAGTTTTAAATTTGGTATCGCATTTAGACTTAGATCTGATTGTTCTCCTTTTATGTAATGATAGTATCCTGCAGCTGCAATCATTGCCGCATTATCTGTACATAGTCTTAATTCCGGATAAAAAATTTCTAATCCTTGTTTCTTTTTTAATTCTTCGAATTTATTTCTTATATATAGATTTGCAGATACGCCTCCCGCCAAAGCCACTTTCTTAATTCCAGTTTCTTTTATTGCTTTTTCTACATTTTCCGTTAAAATTTCTGCCACATCTTTTTGAAAACTAGCAGCCAAATCTGCTTTATTTATATTAGGATCTTTATGATTTAAATTAATCACTGCTGTTTTTATTCCACTAAAACTAAAATCCAAATTATCTAAATTCGGTTTCGGTAAAATGATGGTTGGCTTTCCCGTCTTTGCTAGCTTTTCTACTTTTGGTCCCCCAGGATATCCAAGCCCTATCACCCTTGCTACTTTATCAAAAGCTTCTCCAACTGCATCATCTCTTGTTTTCCCTAAAATTTCAAATGAAGTATAGTCTTTTACTAAAATTAATTGCGTGTTTCCACCAGACATTTGTAAAGTTAAAAAAGGAGGCTTTAAATCTAAATGTGTAATATAATTTGCTGCTATATGTCCTTCTAAGTGATTCACTCCAATTAATGTTTTATTTAATGCATAACTTAATGCTTTTGCATAAGAAACACCTACTAGAAGTGCTCCTACTAATCCAGGTCCATAAGTACAAGCAATTGCGTCAATTTCAGACCAATGAATATTGGCCTGTTTTAAAGCTTCCTCCGTTACACTAGAAATTACTTCTACGTGATTTCTTGATGCAATTTCCGGAACGACTCCTCCATATTTTTCGTGTATACTAATTTGAGAATCAATGATATTAGATATCACTTCTCTTCCATTTTTCACGATTGCTACTGATGTTTCATCACAACTTGATTCAATTCCCATGATTAATATATCTTTCATTTTCTTCATCACATCCTATCAAAACGAGAGCAGGTATTTTGCCTGCTCTTTATGCTTTTTTCATTATTTTTCTTGCATATATAAATGCTTCTTTATCTTTATAAAATTGCATATTAGTCAAGGCATATTTTTTATATATTACAAAAATGAAAATATTTTTGATACAAGCCAAAAAATTCCTGAAGAAATTCCATCAATAATTGGCGAAATAATAAAGCTTGCCATTCCTGTAAACCATATTACTAAAAATACAATATAAAAAATTTGTTCATGCTCTTGTATCCATCTTCTTGCATTATATGGCATAAAATTAATAAAAATTTTAGAACCATCTAATGGTGGTAATGGAATTAAATTAAACACTCCTAGACCAATATTGGTAAAGATAGCAGCTTGTATTAATGTATTTACTAATATTCCTATTTGCGTTGTAAATAACCAAGCAGCCATATATTTTCCAAGAAAGAAATAAATTACAGTTAAAATAAATGCCAATACTATATTGGTTAGCGGTCCTGCCACTGAAACAATTGCTTCTCCTTGTTCCATTGTTACTTTGCGATCAAAGTTTCTTGGATTAATTTGCACTGGTTTCCCCCAACCAATTCCTGTAAAAAGTAATAAAACAGAACCTACTGGATCTAAATGTGTTAGTGGATTTAAGCTAAGTCTTCCTTGAATTCTTGGAGTATCGTCTCCTAATTTTACTGCTGCATATGCATGTGCATATTCATGAAAAGTAATTGCAATTAGTAAGCCCGGTAAAGTTAATATTAAACTTAAAATTCTAGCTTGTGATAAGCTTATAATACCTCCAATTAATAATATCCCCATAATGATAAATAGCCATTTGCGATCGATATACATATTCTCTCTCCTTTTTATCTAATGGTGTATTGCCTTATTTTCTATTTTATTACTTATTGCTCATTTGATTTTTATAATGCAAACAAACTGTAATAAATTATGCTTTGTGTACAATACATTTTATATTATATCATACTTTTTTTTATTATCAATTATTTTGTGTAATATTTATAGTTGAATTAGTCTTAAAGGCTTTTATTTAATTTTATAATTAATAAAGACTTTAAGATTAATATTCTCTCAAAGTCTAAATTTTCTTATATTATTTAATTAATAAATAATTCTACAATAGATTAATACAATTTTCACTTTTTGTAATAACATTAAATGATTCCATTTTTCTTTCTTCTCAGCCTCATTAGCATTCCTTCTGAATCAATTTTCATTACTTTCTCAATTTTCATGGCACAATAATCAGCCTCGCAAATATATTAAATCAATTATTTATATTTTATTTCATCAAAGTAGAAATTAACATTACAATTCCTATTCCGATTAAAACGATTCCACCTATTAATGTAAATATAGCATTTTGAGTTGACCTATTTATTAAATCTTCTTCTGATTTTGTTGTTACTATAAAAGGTCTTTTATTATCTTGTGGCTTGCCTATATGTATTTGATCTCCAATTCTAAAAGCTTCTCCTATAACATATAAGTTTTGATTCGCATTTATAGTCTTTTCTGTCATTTTAAACCCAAGTGTTTCTGCTCCATATCTATTCCAAGAGAAAGATCTAAAATACCTATAATTTCCTAAATTTTCTTTTGGTTCAAATCTGTCAAATGTTCTTGGAATATCTAATTTGCACCCCGTAGCATTTATTTCTAATGTAATTATATCTTGACTACTATTATCTTTGAGATATATTTCTTGACTAGATTTTTCATTAGAAATTACATTTTCTCGTTTTGTAACTCTAGTTTGCATATATCCATTACTATCTCTATATTGTTTCCTAACTTCTGTTACTTGTGATAATGTAGAATCGCAGTACACAACCTTCTTATTAGAAAATGGTGTATCTACCAAATCATCAGATTTAACTATTCCTTTTAATTCAACATATTCTCTATACTCATTTCCTAAACCATTTGAATCCATTTGTTTGAACATATCATTTAAGTCAGAAATTGTTTTCGTTTG
>DVNH01000051.1 GCA_018714565.1 Candidatus Merdicola faecigallinarum
TTGGAGAAGAGGAAAAGATTACAGTATTAGATGCAATAAAAGCTGTAACCATTCATAGTGCATATCAATATTTTGAGGAGAAGAAAAAGGGAAGCATAAAAGAAGGAAAATTAGCAGATCTTATTATTATCAATAAAAATCCATTAAAGATAGAAAAAGATAAGATAAAAGATATAAAAATATTAGAAACGTTAAAAGAAGGAAAGGTGATTTTTAAAAAAAATAATTAAAATAGATTTACAAAGCGAAAATAATAATATATTATATAAAGAGAAAAATGTTATAATAAAATTCGAGAGAGGCGTAATCACATGAAAATACAAAAGATTTTTACTATGTTGCTATTTATACTTTTAATTTTAACCCCAGTAATACTTGCTAAC
This sequence comes from Candidatus Merdicola faecigallinarum, assembly GCA_018714565.1. GTDB lineage: Bacteria > Bacillota > Clostridia > TANB77 > CAG-508 > Merdicola > Merdicola faecigallinarum. The sequence continues at coordinate 384 of DVNH01000051.1, forward strand.
GATGCAACAGAAGAAATAAGTTGGACAGATTTTTCAAACGCAGAGATTAAATTAATGGAATATGATTTATATCAATTTTTAGCGTATAGTGTAACTTTTGAGAATGTACAATTTAATACAGAAGATGAAACCAAATATTATATATTTATTTCAAATTCTTTAGATAAACCAGAATTTGGAGCAACAAGAGAAGAATTAGAAAAAAATGCTACCTTATTTTGGGAGAAGGAAAGTGAGAAAATAATATCTTATAAATATATGAATGCTGTTTTAGAAAAAAAAGGGGATGTCTACTTATGGATTGTTGAATCTAGAGCAAATAAAAAAGGTGAATTTGAAAATAAAGAAGTTTTAACTGCGTATAAAATAGAAAAACCTGCGCTAAAGGATTTGACCAATAGGATTACATTAAGATTTGAATATCCAAATGATTACTTATATTTAAAAGAACCATATGATATTAAAACTAGTAGAAGTATAAACGTAAAAATAGGTAAAATAACAGATAATAACATATTATTTTCTATAAAAAATCAAGAAAGTGGTTGTTTTGAAAAATTATTGGAATATGCAAAAACGGCACCTTCTATATATAATGAAAAGCAATCAACAGGACAAATAAATGCTATTTGTAAGAAAATAGATTTAGTAGAAAATGAATATTACTATGTGTATATGAAAAAAGATAGCGAAGATGGAAAATATCAAGAAATAGAAGACGTGTATTTATATCAAGCAAAATATGTAAAAAGAGAACAGGCAGCATATACAGTTGCATATGAAGGATATTTATTAAGAGAATACTATCATAAAGATTTTGTATGGAATATAGAAACGAATTCAGAAGAAAATTCCAATGTATCCAATACGTCAAATATATCTAATACAACAGATGACACAATTGCTAATAATATAATTCCTAATGCTGGTGAAAGTAAAATAATTGGAGTGTTTATTGTATTAAGCTTTGCTCTTGGGTTAATTTCTTTTATAAAAATGAAGATAGAATATAAATAAGTTAAAAAGGACTATCATATTGGAGACTTCTAATATGGTAGTCTTTTTTTAAATAGATTATAAAAAGGAGGAAGTAAATATAATAAAAAAATTTGAAAAAATAGCAAATAATATTGATGTAGTTGTACTTATTTTATTATTAATAGTCATAATTTTAAGTATGAGAAATTCAGAATTGTTAAATAATATAGAGATTGCAGTAAACATAATTATGATAAGTTATGTTATAATTCGAATGAAAAAGAAAAAAGCAATTAGAATAGTTCAGTCTCGTTTAGATATATTTATTATCTTATTAATAATATCTACAACAATCCCTCTCATATTTAATACATATATTAGTTTAACAACAACAATGAATACAATTTTGAATTATATTACTATGTTCTGGATTTATCTTCTGATAAGAGAAATAATAAAAAAGAATAAAAATGATATGAGATATATTAAAAATATAATCATTTTTATTAGTATTCTATTAATTTTAGTAGGAATTGAGAATCTTACTACGAATAAAATTTTTCAAATTCTTAGTATAGAAGATGTAGCAAATGGCGAATCAAGATTAATTTCTTTTTTTGATAATCCAAATGTTTTTGCTAGTTTTATAATGTTTTCTCTATTTATTAGTATAAATGAGATGATCATGACACAAAAAAATGGAAAACAAATGATATATGGTATATGTAATTTTATAATGATATTAGGAATTTTATTAACTTATTCTAAGTTGGTTTTTTTAATAATTCCACTTTTTTTGATTATTTATATGATAAAAATAAAAGAGAGAAATAGTATTTTATATGTTATATTAAATATAATAATGGCTTTCATTCTATCTTTAGTGTATATTTATTTATTTCAAGCATTCTTAAATCAAAAGTATTATATAAGTATTTTTGTCTTAACAATTCTTTGGGTAGAGTTGGCATTTGTATGTAATATGTACTTAATTAAGATAAATCGAGTTTTAGAAAAGAATGTATTGTTAATTATTATTGGAATTATTGTTACTGTTATATTGATAGGTATATGGACATATATAGGAATGCAGGAAAAAACAGATTTTATTATATCAAAGGAAAATACAACATCATATTATAGAGCAAAAAAAATAAAAAATATAAAGCCAAACCAGAAGTATATTTTTAGTTTTGATATAGATGCAAAGATTTTAAATAATAATAAAGAGATGGAAGAAATATTTTGCATTAGAATAATACAAAGAGATGATAAAAGTATAGATGAAATAATAAGTCAAGTGTATACATTTGGGGAATTTGTAGGAAAAAAAGAAATGGAGATTTATACAACAGCAAATACTTCAGAAATAAAAATAGAATTCACCATCAAAGATAAAACTGTTTCAACAGAATGGATAATAAAAGATCTTAAACTAAATGATAAGGAAATAATACTAGAATATAAATTTCTACCAACAAAATTAATAGAAAAAATAGGAGACATTAGTCTTCAATATAAAACAGCCCAAGAAAGGTTTCAATTCACAAAAGATGGTTTAAAATTAATTTTTAAGAATTATTTAACAGGTATTGGGGGAGAAGGATGGAAACTAAAATATAAAGAAATACAAGAGTATGGATATACAGCAAATGATATACATAATTACTATGTCCAAATCTGGTTGGAATTCGGAGTGTTAGGTCTAATTAGTATAATTGGAGTTTTGTGGAGTATTATTGGAATAAGGTGGGAAAATAAATTACAAAGAAATTCCTATATAGGAATTCAGTTAGGAATATTAGCAATATTATTACATACTGCTATGGATTGTGATATGTATTACTTATACATGAAGATGTTTTTATTTATGGGGCTAGGAATATTAGCAACCATAGAAGAAAAAGGAAAGAAAAGGCAAACAAGTTATATAGCAAATATAATATTGCTGATAGTAGGGATTGGTGCAATCGTGCTATTTTGCAAACCAGAAATTTATCAAAAAGAACTTACCATAGATCGTTTAGAAAAGTATAATTTAAGAATAGAGAAAGAATCGGAAGAATACCAAGAAAACAATAAAAAGATTTTGCAATCATGTGAGAAAATAATAAAATATGAAAGAGATATTTCAACAAGAGATTTTTACAAAGTAAAAAAGGTAAAATATGCTATACTTCAGAAAGGAGTGAATTTAAAAGAAATCATAAGTGCATATTATGCAGAAGTGCTTTCATATAAAAATTTGTGGAAATACGATGAGGAAAAAATAGTACAAAAGAGTGGCTATATTACGAATATAAATAAAGTATTAGAAGAATACGATGATCCAGAGTTATATATATGGATGGTTAAGTTAGCAAAAATAAATATAGATGAATATGAGTCAACTAAGCAGTTATTAGCAGAAGCAATTACTAAGAAGCATAAAAGAATAAATGAAAGTGCAGAATATAAAAAATTATTACAGAATTATGAAGAATCACAAAGAATATATAATAAGTATTCTTTAGAAGAAAATAAAAGTTAGACTTGAAAGTTTGTATATGGAAAATAATAGATTAGCTCCAATAGAAATTACGTTAGAAACTACATCTGGAAATATATTAGTAGAGAAAAATAATATGTAATATAAAAAGCTAGTAATTGAAAAATTGCTAGCTTTTTGATATGATAATGGCGTAGAATAGTTTAGGAGACTACTATTAAAAAAGTGATTCTTCTATGCCAGTCTAAAACGATTTTATCTAATGGAAAGGAAATTTTATGAAAAGAATGATAAATAGTATTGTATTATTAATAACCATTCTTCTAATTGGCTTTTGCTTTTTAATAAGTTTAATTCCTGATGTTACTTTAACTTCAGGAGCAACTTTAGGGTGTTATATGATACCAGCAATTATGATCATAATCACAATGATAATTCAAATAAAAAAAGAAAAAAATATAGAACAAAAAGAAAAAATAAAAAACAAATGGCTAAAAGTATTGTTTGTTGTATATTGTCTCCTTCTAATTACAATATTATTTTTAAATAATGAATATAGGACTCAAATATATCGTGATCTAGAAATTTGGTCCAAAGAATATCTTAAGGAACAGAACCTGATTCCTTTTCATACAATAGGAGAATATATAAACAAATTGGCAAATCACCAAATTAATACTGGAATCGTAATACTTAATATAGTAACTAATTTAGTACTATTTATGCCAATGGGAATTTTTGCTTCTTTATTATTTGAGAAGAAAATAAAAAATTGGAGACAATTTACAATATTGCTTCTAGGAATAAGTGTAATTGTAGAATTAATTCAATTTTTAACTAGTACAGGGCTTGCAGATATTGATGATGTTATTTTAAATGCACTTGGAGCGCTTGTAAGTTATGCTATTATGAAAATAAAAAAAGTAAAAGAATTTGTACAAAAGATATTAACTTAAAGAGAATGAGTGGGAACAGAAGGAAGGGAAAAAAATGGTTTTATTGGGATTTGAAATAACTGGCATCTTAGTAATTTGTTTCGTGATGATTGTTCTAGTAGTAGCAGTAGGAATTATTATAGTAGGAAAACTTTGCAATAAACCGATTATAACTAAAATAGGTTATGTTCTTTTAGCTATTTTTTTGGCAAGTATGATTGTATATGGAATTTATTTATTAGAGGAATTAAATAAAGAAGGAGAGCAAAATAAGATTGGGACAAATGAAGTACAAAATATGGTAGTAGAACCAATCAAAACGGATATGCAAACGGATATAACAGATTTGGTTAAAAATAATGGGCGATATTTTAAAGGAAAAGTTACAAAAATAGGAGAGAATGAAATTACATTTGTATCAGAAAAAAATGAACATGTTATTCGTATCGGAGAAGACCTACCATTAATAAATGCCAGAACAGGAAAAAGTATGATGCAAGAAGAAATCAAGATAGGAGATTTTTTAGATACGTTTGGAAAACATGTGGGCATTATAAGAAATATATCAGGAGAAGAACTAAAAAAGGAATTACTTGAAAATTGCTCTTCTGAAAATAATGCAGAAGATATAATCGGAAATAGTTTTGATCTAATAGAAATAGAGAAAATAAATAGTGAAAAAGCACTTGTTACACTAGAATTTATGGATATATATGGAGAAATGATGCCAAAGAATGAAACGTTTCGTGTGAAATTCGAAGTAAATGATAAAACAGAAATAACAAGCAAAAGTAGATTATGCCATAGTATAGACACATTGGAAGCTGCCAGAGGAAATATAATTGATATTACTATTGATGCTAGTACATTAGAAAAAGAAAATCCAGTATTGATAAGTTTTAGTGCAACGGACAATTAAAAAGTTCATCATGACAAAGTAGTAAAAAGCTAAGATAGGAAATACTCTCTTTTAAATATTAAAAAATAGAAACAATGGAGAAATATAAGAAGAAATATGCCATAAAAGACAAAAAATAAAGGTATATTTTTCAAATTCATTCGTACAATAATAAGAAAAGTGGCTTCGCCACATGTACAGATTGCTTCGCAATCGCACAGACTAATGTAACTTAACCTTGTTACTCCAGAAATTTCTGACGAAATTTCCTACGTAATAAGAAAGAGGAGAGAGTGTGATATATGTCAAATTTAAAAATTTTTACAAAAACTATTTTAGTTCCCGTTGTATTAGGAGGAATTGTGGGTTTTATTATATCTAGATTTATGGATTATAATGCTTTACAAAAACCTTTCTTATCTCCTCCTAGTATTTTATTTCCAATTATGTGGACAATATTTTATATTTTAATGGGAGTATCTTATGGAATATTAACAAAAAAACAATTAAATGATCAAAAAGTATCCAGCATTTATTATTTACAACTTGGGATTAATCTAATATGGCCAATTTTATTTTTTGTTTTTAAGTGGAGATTATTTTCATTTTTATGGTTAATGCTACTTATTGTTTTTATCATTATTATGATAAAACGTTTTTACGGAAAAGATAAAGTATCAGGACTGATACAAATTCCATATCTTATTTGGAGTCTCTTTGCATCTTATTTAAATTTATTTATCTATCTATTAAATCGATAATATTTAAGGCTTATTTTTAATATAATTAATAGCACCTATAAAAGGTGCTATTCTTTTATTTCTTTGGCTAATTTTCCGATTGCTTTTGTTTCGATTCTAGATACATAAGAACGAGAAATTCCCATAGAATTTGCAATTTCTTTTTGTGTTTTAGGACGTTTTCCATTTAAACCAAAACGTAATTCGATGATATCTTTTTCTCTACCCTTTAATACTTCTTTTATTTTTTGATAGAGTAATTTTATTTTTAATTTTAAATCTACTTCATCTTCAATACTTTTTTCATTTGCTTCTAATACTTCTTGCAAAGTAACTACATTATCATCTTTGTCTTTTCCAATTGGCTCATTCAAGTATACTTCAGATTGTAACTTTTTGCTACTTCTTAAATACATTAAAATTTCATTATCGATACATCTAGAAACATAAGTTGCTAATCGAACTCCTTTTTCTTGATCAAAACTATTGATTCCTTTAATAAGACCAATCGTACCAATAGAAATAAGATCATCATTGTCGACATTAGTAGAAGAATATTTTTTACATACATGAGCAACTAGCCTTAGGTTTCTCTCGATGAGAATATTTCTGGCTTCTTCATCTCCAGATTTAAATTTTTCTAAATAAATTGCTTCTTCTTCTGAACGCAGAGGTTCTGGAAATAATTGATTACTTTGAATATATCCGAACAACAAAAATGGCTGATTTTAGAAAAGCAAGGAATCCTGAAATGGAAAGGGCTGAAAACATAAATGCACCTCCGTTTTTACACTATACCAAAAATATATGTAAATGGACGGAAAAAAGTGCATGACCGATATAAAAACGTAAATTAAAAAAAGTCAATTTTCTAAATTTATGATATACTATAAGCAATTATAAAATTTAATGAATTATATAAGTTTTTTATTGGGGGAGATGTTATGAAAAAAACAGAATATGAAGTAAGAGTATTAGAAATTGATCAAGAAAAATTGAAAGAAAAATTAGAAAAATTAGGAGCAATAAAACAAGGAGATTACAATCAGAAAAGATATACCTATAATTTTACTCCGATCCAACGAGGAAAATGGGTAAGATTAAGAACAGATGGAACAAAAACGACATTAGCAATTAAAGATATTCAATCAAAAGAAATTGATGGAACAAAAGAATTAGAAGTAGAAGTATCTGACTTTGAAACAACAAATGAAATTTTAAATGATTTAGGATATCAGGTGAATAATTATCAAGAAAACAAAAGAATCACTTATGAATTAAATGGAGTAGAAATAGATATTGATCATTGGCCATTAATTCCTCCTTATGTGGAAATAGAAGGAAATTCTGAAGAAGAAGTTTTAGATACATTAAAGGATTTAGGTCTAGATAATGGAAAAGTAACGACATTAGATCCGATGGGAGTATATAAAGAAATTTATGGAATAGATATTTCGAATAAACCAATTTTGAAATTTGAAGACTAAGATGAATTAGAATAAAAATCACACATATTAAATCTATTCTAGCATAATTTTTGAAAAAGAACAAATACTAAAAGGGATTAAATAAGTGATATAATAACAGAAAAAACTAAGATTAAAAGATCTAAACGGAAGAGAGTCTGATAAATCAGAAAAAGAAAAGTTGCAAATACAAAAAGCATATGCTAAGATAATAATACAATTAAATAAAAGTTATTTTTATTCCCTGCATAGTGCGTGTAGACAGGAATTTTAGAACCAACAAATTTTAAAAGGGAGTCCGCCTTTAAATGTGGCGTGCAAGCTTACCAAATATCGTAAGAAGCCCAGAAGCATTTAACAAGACACCCACCTACGTAAGTAGGCTCTTAAAATTTCTAAACTTCTTACGGCTAAGGCGGGGTAATTTTTTATTATATAGAAAAATAGTCAGATTTTTTGGAGGCAACAAAGTCAAGTCTTTTTAGTCTATACATTTTTACAAAACAAAATGCACATGTGGAGGAGCCACGAAGGAAAAAAGCAATTTGAAAAATAAAGAAAACTTCAAATTGCTTTTTCTTGTGCTTTTTTATAGAAAATGGTAAAATAAAAGGGAATTTTAAAGGAGTTTTTATGGAAATAAGAAAGTTATTAGAAATAGGAAGAAAAAAGTTACAAGAGAAGAAAAACGAAAATCCTATGCAAAAAGCAAGGACATTACTATCTTTTGTTTTAAATCAGTCAAAGGAAGAATTAATCATGCACGATTTAGAAGAAGTAGAGATCCAAAAAGAAAATGTGTATAGAGAATATTTGGAGAAATTAGCAGATGGATTTCCAATTCAATATATAATAGGAAATCAAGAATTTATGGGACTTGATTTTTATGTAAATGAGAATGTTTTAATTCCTCAACCAGATACAGAAGTTTTAGTAGAAGAAGTAATGAATTTAGCAGAACAAAGAGAAAAAGTAAAAATACTAGATATAGGAACTGGTAGTGGTTGTATTGCAATTTCTCTTGCAAAGAATATAAAAAATAGTGAAATTTACGCAATCGATATTAGTGAAAATGCTTTAGAAGTAGCCAAAATAAATGCAAAAAAACAAAAGGTAGAAAAACAAATTACTTTTGTGCATTCGAACTTGTTTGAAAATTTGGAAGAAAATAATTTTGATTTTATTGTTTCCAACCCACCTTATATTAGAACCAAACTGATAGATACATTAAGCAATGAAGTAAAAGCAGAGCCAATTCTTGCACTAGATGGAGGAGAAGATGGATTAAAATATTACCAAGAAATTGTCAAAGAAAGTGCCTTATATCTAAAAGAGAATGGAAGGTTATGTTTTGAAATTGGATATGACCAGAAAAAGCAAGTAGAAGATTTAATAAATGATAGTAAGATATATAAAGAAATATATAGTAAAAAAGATTTTGCAGGGCAGGATCGAATTATCATTGCAAGGAAGGGATAAACATGTCATTTTCATCGCAAATAAAAGAAGAAATTAGTAAAATGAATACATTTAAAAACAAAAAGTTAATTCAATATGAATTCATTGGTTATCTTATGATGGACAATGTAAACGTAGTAAAAAATAAGATAAAATTTTCAACAGAAAATGAATATAATATTAATCGCTTTCATAAATTATTGAACACATTAGAAATTGATTATCATATTGAATTGCAAGGAAGAAATTATGTAATTACATGTTTAAGAGAAAAAGTGTTAGAATTTGTAACGATTGAAGATAAAAAGATTAAAATCTTATCTCAAAAATTAGAAGAATTACAAAAAGAAGAGGAAGTAAAGGCTTTTATTAGAGGGTGTTTTCTAGGAGGAGGATCGATGAATGATCCCAATAAAAAATATCATACAGAAATGATCTTTTCCTCAAAAGAAAATGCGGAACTAGTAAAGAATATTTTAAAAAATTATGAAATCAAACTAAAAGAATTACAAAGAAAATCTGGATATTCATTATATTTAAAAGAAGGAGAAGAAATTTCAAGATTTCTGGCACTAATTGGGGCATCAACGGCCATGTTGAAATTTGAAGAAATTCGAGTTTTAAAAGAAACAAGAAATCATGTGAATCGCATGGTAAATTGCGAAACAGCAAATTTAAATAAAACGATTCATGCAGCGGTAAAACAAATAGAAGCAATCAAAAAAATTAAAAAGGCGAAAAAATTTGAAGAATTACCAGAGAGTTTAAAAGAAATTGCAGATTTACGTGTAGAGCATCCTGATATTAGCTTAATTGAACTTGGAAAAATGTTAAAAGAACCAGTTGGAAAGTCTGGGGTTAATTATCGATTAAAAAAAATAGTAGAAATTGCTGAGGAGTTATCATAATGAAAGAACTAGGAATTTATATTCATATTCCTTTTTGCAAACAAAAATGTAAATATTGTGACTTTATTTCGTATTCAAATAAGGAAGAGAAAATAAAAGAATATATAAAAGCATTACAAAAAGAGATCCAAATAAAATTGAAGAAATATCAAAAAGAATATTTAGTAGATACTATTTATTTAGGAGGAGGAACTCCTTCTTATATCGAGCCAGAAAAGATAGAAGATATTATAAAAACAGTAAAAAATATAATTCAAATGAAGGAAAATGTAGAAATAACAATTGAAGTAAATCCAGGAACAGTAACAAAACGAAAATTAGAGATATACAAAAATGTTGGAATTAATCGATTAAGTATTGGATTACAAACAACAAATCATGAAAGATTAAAACAAATAGGAAGAATTCATACTTATGAAATGTTTTTAGAAACGTATCAAATGGCAAAAGAAGTGGGATTCACTAATATTAATGTTGATCTTATGATAGGACTTCCAAAACAGAGGCTGAAGGAAATTGAAACAGATTTAGAAAATATTCTATTACTGCAACCAAATCACATTTCTATCTATTCTTTAATTGTAGAAGAAGGAACCGTCTTAGAAAAAGAACTAAGAGAGGGTAAATTGATTTTACCAGAAGAAGATTTAGAAAGAGAAATGTATTGGAAAGTAAAAGAGATATTAGAGAAAAATGAATATGAGCATTATGAGATTTCAAACTTTGCGAAAAAAGGATATCAATCAAAACATAATTGGAATTGTTGGAATCAGAAAGAATATTTAGGATTTGGAATAGCAGCTCACTCCTATATGAATAATATTAGATATTCTAATATTGATAATCTACAAGAATATATAGAACAAATGCAATATGCAGAAAAAATAGAAGATCTAAAAAAGATAGAACAAATTCAAGAAGTACAAAACAAAGAAGAAAAGCAAAAAGAATATATGCTATTGGGGTTGAGAAAATTAAAAGGAATTTCCATTCAAGAATTTAAGAAAATATTTTTAGAAAATCCTATTTATCTATATCGAAAAGAATTAGATAAATTAGTAAAAGAAGAATTAATTGAAGTGGATTTAGATTCCATTCGCTTAAGTAATCGAGGACTGGATTTAGCCAACTTAGTATGGGAAGAGTTTATTTAAGTGTGATAGTATACAAAATGATTAAAATATGCTATAATAAAGGTTAGACGCATAGAGTATGCTTTATTAGGAGGAAGAAAAATGAATGAGTTTTTACGGGAATTAGGATATGTTGCAATTGCTCTTCTAAAAATGTTATTGTGGACAACGCTTACAATAATATGTATTGGGATAGCTGCAGCAAGCGCATGTTGGGCAACTTTGACGCAAGATGATCGGTTTATGGGATTTACTGTTTTAGGAGTTCTGCTTGCACTAAAGTTTATTATTAATATGCTCAAAGTAAAATGAAGTAAAAATGTCGTTCAAAAAGGAGAAATCGGGTGTACTTGATTTCTCTTTTTTGCTTTTTAGAATAGAAAATAAGGACACAAAAAATTTACAAAGAATTTTAGCAATAAGTATTGACAACTGCTAAAATTGGATATAATATAAATACGAATTTAGCAATCGAAAACAATGAGTGCTAAAAGAGGTGAGAAAAAGTTGTTAGATGAAAGAAAAAAGAAGATCTTACAGGCGATTGTGGAAGAATATATTAATACTGCAGAGCCAGTAAGTTCGGGAAGTTTAGTAAAACGTCATGGTTTAGACTTTAGTAGTGCAACCATTCGAAATGACATGGCACATCTAGAAGAAATCGGATTTTTGGATAAACCACATACCTCAAGTGGACGTGTACCATCTGCAAAAGGATATCGATATTACGTAGATGAGTTGGTAAAAGAAGATAATATCAGCTTAGAAGAAATTAAGTATATCCAATCAAAATTACAAACAAAAGTAAATGAGATTGAAGAATTAACCAAAATTGCAACAAGTACACTTTCAGAAATAACACATTACACAACCGTAGCTGTTGGACCTAAAAACAATATGCAAATGATTGAAGAAATAAAATTTGTTCTATTAGGAAGTAGAATGGTAATGGTTGTAATTGTAACAGATAGTGGATTAATAAAAGAAACGATTATTAAATTTGACGAAGATATTACCGAAACGCAAGTGGATACATTAAATACTTTCTTTAATAGTAAATTAAAAGGAAAACCTCTTGATAAAATTGATAAGCCAATGGAAGAATATATTGCTTCTGAACTTAATTATAGTATAGGAATTATCAAAGCAATTATCGAACAAATTAATAAAATTGTAGAAGAAGATAACGAAATGTATTTAGAGGGAGCAAATAAAGCATTTGACTTACCAGAATTCAAAAGCATGAAAATTGCAAAGAACTTTATTAATTTGATCGATACAAAAGAAGAAATGATAGAATTACTAAATTCAGGAGTAGCAGAAGATATTAATGTTTTCATTGGAGACGAAAACGAAAATGAACAATTAAAAGATTTTAGCATTGTCACATTTAAACATACAATGGGAAATAAAGACTTAGGAACGATAGGAATTATAGGACCGAAAAGAATGGATTATTCTAAAGTGATATCTGTTATGAAATATATTAGTAAAAAATTAAATGAAACAAATAAAGAATAAAAGAAAGAAGGGATTTTTTTGGCAGAGCAAAAAAAGCAAGAAAAGGCAAAAATGGAAGAAAAAGAGGAAGTAAAAGAGGTTGCACCAGAAAATAGTGCATTACAACAAAAACAAGAAGAATTGGACGAACTTACTGATCGCTATAAAAGAGTATTAGCAGAGTTCGAAAATTATAAAAAAAGAAGTGCAAAGGAAAGAGAGAGTTTATACCATTCTATATTAAGTGATGTTGTAAGTAGCATTCTTCCCGTAATTGATAATTTAGAAAAAGCAGTTGAAACCAAAACAAAGGATGAAAATTATAAACAAGGAGTGGAACTTGTATTAAAACAATTTCAAGATGTGCTAAAAGCACAAGGAGTAGAAGAAATAGAAGCAGTAGGTCAGCCGTTTGATCCAGAACTACATGAAGCTGTAAGTTCAGTGGTAGATGAAAGCTTAGGAGAAAAAATTATTAAAGAAGATTATCGAAAAGGATATAAAATAGGAAATAAAGTAATTAGACATTCTATGGTAGTAGTAGCAAATTAAAAACAGTCAAAAAGATAGAATAGAAATCTTAAAACATAATTGATAAAAGATTATGAAAGAGGAAAAAATGAATAAAGAAATAGAAAGAAAATATGCTGTAAAAAATTTACCAAAAGGTTTAAAAGTAGAAAAGATTATTCGAATCAAGCAAGCATTTTTATATCGTGATAAACTTACGATTGTTCGAATAAGAGATATAAGGCAAATTTATCCAGAAGTAAATCAAGAATATGTATATACTTTGAAATTTAAAGGTGACATTGAATACAATAATAATTACGATATTGGAAAAAAATATGAAATAGAAAATGCGATTTCAAAAGAATATTTTGAGAAATTAATCGAAAAACCAATTAGTAAAATTATCGAAAAAACGAGAATTGTAATACCAATACAAAACAATTTAAAAGTAGAATTAGATGTATATTATCATTATTTAGATGGTTTGCTTACAGCAGAAATAGAATTTCCAGATGAAGAAACAGCGAAAAACTTTCAAAAGCCAGAATGGCTTGGAGAAGAATTAGGATATAAAAAATTATCCAATCGAAAATTATCAGAAATGACAGAAGATGAATGGAAATCTGAAGTAACAAAAGAATTTATAGAAAATAACCAAATGATAATACATAATTTAAAAAAGAATTATGACATATAAAAATATAATATTTTAGGAGGAATTTAAAATGGGAAAAATTATAGGAATTGACTTAGGAACAACAAACTCATGTGTAGCAGTTATGGAAGGAGGAGAACCAGTTGTTATACCAAATGCAGAAGGAAATAGAACAACACCATCTGTTGTTGCTTTCTCAAAAAACGGGGAAAGATTGGTAGGACAAATTGCAAAACGTCAAGCAGTAACAAATCCAGAAAACACAGTTATTTCTATTAAAAGAAAAATGGGAACAAGCGAAAAAGTAAATATTGATGGAGACGAATTTTCACCACAAGAAATTTCAGCTATGATTCTTCAAAAATTAAAAACAGATGCAGAAAATTATTTAGGACAAAAAGTAACACAAGCTGTTATCACAGTTCCTGCATATTTTAGTGATAGCCAAAGACAAGCAACAAAAGATGCTGGAAAAATCGCAGGATTAGAAGTTTTAAGAATTATTAATGAACCAACAGCAGCTTCACTTGCTTATGGTATGGATAAAGAAGATCAAGATCAAAAAATTATGATTTATGACTTAGGTGGAGGAACATTCGATGTATCAATTCTAGATATTGGAGATGGAGTATTCGAAGTTCTATCAACAAACGGAAATACTCACTTAGGAGGAGATGATTTTGATCAAAAAATTATCGATTATCTAATTAGTGAATTTAAGAAATCAAATGGAATTGATTTAAGTACAGATAAAATGGCAATGCAAAGATTAAAAGAAGCAGCAGAAAAAGCAAAAATAGAATTATCTGGAATGCAACAAACACAAATTAATTTACCATTCATTACAGCAGATAGTACAGGACCAAAACACTTAGATATTACTTTAACAAGAGCTAAATTTGAAGAATTAATTCATGACTTAATTGAAGCTAGTAAGAAACCAGTAGAACAAGCATTAAAAGATGCTGGAATTACAGCAGATCAATTACACAAAGTATTATTAGTAGGTGGATCTACAAGAGTACCAGCGGTTCAAGCAGCAGTAAAAGCAATGACAGGAAAAGAACCAGACAAGGGAATTAACCCAGACGAATGTGTTGCAGTAGGTGCTGCAATCCAAGGTGGTGTACTTTCTGGAGATGTAAAAGACTTAGTATTATTAGATGTAACACCATTATCATTAGGTATCGAAACATATGGTGGAGTATTTACAAAATTAATTGAAAGAAATACAACAATTCCAACAAAGAAATCACAAGTATTCTCAACAGCTGCTGATGGTCAAACAAGTGTTGAAGTTCATGTACTTCAAGGAGAAAGAGAAATGGCTGCATACAATAAAACATTAGGAAGATTCCAATTAACAGGAATTCCAGCAGCACCTAGAGGAGTGCCACAAATTGAAGTAACATTCGATATTGATGCAAATGGTATCGTACATGTTTCTGCAAAAGATATGGCAACAGGAAATCAACAACAAGTATCTATTACAGCTTCTACAAACTTAACAGATGAAGATATCGAAAAGGCAGTAAAAGATGCAGAAGCACATGCTGCAGAAGATAAGAAAAAGAAAGAAGAAGTAGAAATCAGAAATAATGCAGAAAGTTTAGTATTCAACAGTGAGAAAACAATGAAAGATGTTGGAGATAAAATTAGTAATGAAGAAAAAGCAAAAGTAGAAACAGAAATTGAAAATGTAAAGAAAGCATTAGAAGAAACAGATACAGAAGCAATTAAAGCGGCAACAGAAAAACTAACAAGTGTTTTCTATGAGTTAACAGAAAAATTATATAAAAATGCAAATCCAAATGGAGCAGCAGGTGCAGATCCAAATGGGGCAGAAAATGCACAAGGACCTAAAACAGATGAAAACGGAAATGTATATGATGCAGACTATAAAGTAGAAGAAAATGGAGAAGATAAGAAATAGGAAAAGGATAAAGAGGTTGGATTTTTCCAACCTCGACTTTTGAACTGGAGGTTAACAGATGGCAGAACAAAAAAGAGATTATTATGAAGTGTTGGGCGTAAATAAAAATGCAACAGATGAAGAATTAAAAAAAGCATATAGAAGACTTGCAAAAAAATATCATCCAGATGCAAATCCAAATAATAAAGAAGAAGCAGAAAAGAAATTTAAAGAAGTAAATGAGGCATATGAGAATCTTTCTGATCCACAAAAAAGAAAAATGTATGATCAATTTGGATTTAATGGACCACAAGGTTTTGGCGGAGCAGGACAGGGTGGAGGATATTATTCTTATTCTAGTTCTGGTTTTGATGGCTTTGATATGGGAGACTTAGGAGATATCTTTTCTTCCTTTTTTGGAGGAGGATTTGGAGGTAGATCTTCAAGACCAAATAATGGACCAAGAAAAGGAAATGATATTAGACATGATATCGAAATTACATTCGAAGATGCCTTTTTAGGTGTAAAAAAAGAGATTGTAGTTACACGTAGTGAAGAATGTGATACCTGCCATGGAAGTGGGGCAAGACCAGGAACAAGTGCAGAAACTTGTAGTGTATGTCATGGATCCGGTCAAGTAAGACAAGTGCAAAATACAATTTTAGGTCAAATGCAAACAACAAGAACTTGTACCAATTGCCATGGAACAGGAAAGGTTATAAAAGAGCCATGTACGAATTGTAGAGGAAAAGGAAAAGTACGCAAACAAGCAAGAGTTTCCATTAATATACCAGCAGGAATTAATGATAATCAAACCGTTGTATTAAGAGGCGAAGGAGATGTTGGTGAAAAAGGCGGACCAAAAGGAGATATTTATATTACAGTACATTTAAAAAGACATAGTATTTATACAAGAAAAGGAGATAATGTACTTTGTGATATTCCAATTACAATTACACAGGCAACATTAGGAGCTGAACTTCAAATTCCAATGGTAAATGGAGAAAAAGTAAGTTATAAAATTCCAGATGGAACACAAACTGGAACAAAATTTACAATTAAAAATAAAGGATTTAAAAGTATTAATTCTAATTGGCAAGGAGATTTTGTCTTTACTGTTGTTGTGCAAACGCCAAAAAAATTGACAAGTGAGCAAAGAGAATTATTAACCAAATTAGCAAAAACAATGAATGAACAGCCGCCAGTGAAAAAGAGAGGGCTTTTTGGATAAAATTAAATTATTGTAAGGAAAAGATGAGAAGTGCATTTCTATTATCAAGAAATGCACTCTTTTGTTTTTTAGGAATTCATAGTTTTTTTCATTTTATTTTACACAAAAATGAAATATATGATATAATGCAAACGAGATTATGCATAGTATAAAATGAGAGGAAATAAACATGGAAATTATAATAGGAAACATGGCAGGATTTTGTGGAGGAGTAAGAAATGCTGTAACAAAAACAGAAAAAGAATTAGAAACAAATTCACAAATCGATTGTTTAGGAGAATTGGTACATAATAAAGAAGTAATTCAAGAATTAGAAAAAAAGGGCTTACATACAATTCAAACGATAGAAGAGGCGAAAAATAAAGTAATTATTAGAGCACATGGAATAGAAAAAGAGATTTATGAAAAGGCAAAGGAAAAAGAAATTGAACTAATTGATTGTACTTGTCCAAAAGTTTTAAATATTCATAAATTGGTACAAGAATATTCGGAAAAGGGTTATTTTATTGTATTAGTAGGAGAAAGCAAACATCCAGAAGTGATTGGAACTTATAGTTTTTGTGGAGAATATAAAAAACAGCTAAGTAAACAAGAGGAAATTAATCAGTTAGTAGAAGAAATTGTGAAATCTGGAAAAACAAATATTTTAGTAGTAGCACAAACAACTTTCCATGGGGAAAAGTTTGAACTTATTACAAAAGAAATAAAAGAAAAATTAAAAGAAATGTTAGGAGATAAATTAGAGATTAAGATAGAAAATACAATTTGTAACGCAACAGCATTAAGACAACAAGAGACAAAAGAATTAGCAACTAATGTTGATTTTATGATTATTATTGGGGGAAGGAATAGTTCGAATACCAATAAATTATATGAAATTGCGAAACAATACGGTAAGGGAGCATTATTAATTGAAAACAAAAGCGAAATTGATATAAAAGATTTATCCGGGGTAAAGACAATTGGAATTATGGCAGGAGCATCTACACCAGAAAAAAGTATTTTAGATGTGGTGGAATATATAAAAAAAGAAAGTTAGGATGTGATTCTTTGGAAAAAGAAAAGATAGAACAAGACCTAAGAAAATATATTTCGAAAGAAACAGAAATTTTAATGAATGAACCAATGAAGAAGCATACTTCTTTTAAAATAGGGGGACCAGCAGATCTATATATTCGTGTTCGAACAGTAGAAGATTTAGAAATAATCATTCAATATTTATCGAAAAATCAAATTCCTTATTATATAATAGGAAATGGAAGTAATATTTTAATAAGAGATAAAGGATTCCGAGGAGTAATTTTAAAAATAGATTGGTCTGAGATTCAAATCATAGAAGAAAAAGAAACAAAAGTAGAAGTAAAGGTTAGTGCAGGAGTAAAGCTTTCTTTTTTAGCACAAAAATTGCTAAAAAATTCCATTACGGGTTTTGAATTTGCAGCAGGAATTCCAGGAACAATGGGAGGAGCTGTTCGAATGAATGCAGGAGCTCATGGTGGAGAAATAAAAGATATTATAAAAACAGTAGAAGTATTAGGACAAGATGGAAAAAGAAAAACATTAACAAATGCAGAATGTGAATTTTCATATCGTAATAGCCGATTTACCAAAAGTAAAGAAATTATTTTATCTGCAGTTTTAATGCTAAAAAAAGAAGATGTGGAAGAAAGTAGAAGAAAAATGGAAGAATATGCAAAATGGAGAAAGGAAAAACAACCTTTAGAATATCCTAATGCAGGAAGTACATTTAAACGAGGAGATAACTTTATTACAGCAGCATTAATTGATGAGTGTGGATTAAAGGGATACCAAATCGGAGATGCCCAAGTTTCCGAAAAACATGCAGGCTTTATTGTAAATAAAGGGAATGCAACAGCAGAAGATGTAATCAGATTAGTAACAAAGGTGCAAGAAACAGTAGAGAAAAAATTTGAAAAGAAAATCGAATTGGAAATAGAAGTAATTGGTGAAAAATAAGAAAGGAAATGAAAAATGAAAGGTTTTTTAGAATGGTTTAAAGCAAGTTCAAAAATGAAAAGATGGATGTTTACAATTCTAGTTGGAGTAATACTAGCATGTTATGGATTAGCAGAAATTTTAGTTATGAAAGAATTATCATTCCTAGAAGTTGGAAAAATTATTGCGATTTTTGTTGTTGGTTTTACTTTAATTGTTTTAGGAATTGTGTTCATGCAAAAAAGAACATTAGAAATATTAGTAGAAGCTAGCGACAGAAGAATGGAAGACAAAAAAAATGTAAATTTAAAATCACTTATTTTTAATAAGAAAGTATATTCAGAAGGACCTAACATTGTGGTAATAGGTGGGGGATCTGGATTAAATACGGTATTAAGCGGACTTAAAAATTATACTAGTAATTTAACAGCAATTGTAGCAGTTTCTGATTATGGGAAAGAAATGAGTAGTGCTAGAAGAGAATTAAACTTATTACCATTAGAAGACATTAAAGAAAGTATGATAGCACTATCGGATCATAGCGAGATGTTAGAAAAATTATTAAATACAAAATTTACAAGAGGAAGATTAGAAAATTTATCTTTTGATGATATCTATTTTGCAGCCATGAGAAATATTTCAAAAGATTTTTCTGATGCGATCGAAAAGTCAAATCAAATTTTTAGTATTGTTGGAAAAGTACTTCCTGTAACATTGGATGAAATGAAAATATGTGCGGAATTAGATAATGGAATGATTGTAGAGGAGAAAGATAGAATTTCTGAAGTGGTATCCAATAAAGTAACAAAAATTAATAGAGTATATATACAACCATCTAACTGTAAAGCAACAAATGAAGTAATAGAGGCAATCAAAAAAGCAGACAGTATTATTATTGGTCCAGGAAGCCTATATACTAATGTCATTCCAAATTTATTAGTAAATGGTGTAGCAAAAGCGATTAAAGAAAGTAAAGCATTAAAAATATATGTAAGTAATATTATGACAGAACCAGGACAAACCGACAATTATGGAGTTTCTGATCATATCGAGGCAATTTTAGAACATGCAGGTCAAGGAATTATAGATTATTGTATTTATGATACAGGAGAAGTTGTTCCAGAATTTATAAAAAAATATAATTTAGAAGGAGCAGATCTTGTAGAGCAAGATATACAAAAAGCAAAAAATAAGGGAATTCAATTAATACAAAGAAACTTATCTTATATTCAAGGAGAGTTTATTAGACATAATCCAGATGCGGTAGCAGCAGCCATTATTGATTTAATTTGTGACGATCTAAAATATCAAGATAGACAAAACGATCCACAATATTTAATGTTAAAAGCAAAACTAGATTATGAAAAGAAAATGAAAAAGATACCAAAAAATAAGAAAGCAAAAGAGAAAAGAGAAAAGAATAAAGAAAAAGGAAGACAAAGTAAGTTTATTAGTAAGTATGGAAAAAGAATCGAGACGATCAAAAATACAGATCAAATAAAAAAAGCAAATATGAGAATTATGCAAGAAGCAGATAAATTAGAGGAAAGTGAAAGAGAAGCTTTCTTAAAAAGTATAGAAGAAGGAAAGAAATAAAAAACGGAGGATAAAAATGAAAATGATAAATAGCAAATTATCTTTAGAAGAAGGATTAACAAAAGAATGGGTAATTACCAATGGAATAGGAGGTTTTGCTTCCTCCACCATTTTAGGGGCAAATACAAGAAGATATCATGGCTTATTAGTAGCTCCTTTTATGCCTCCAGCGAAGAGATATTTGCTATTATCAAAAGTAGATGAAAGTATATCTTTAGATGGAAGAAATTATATTTTATATACAAATGTATGCAAAAATTATATTTCAGATGGATATAAACATTTGGAATCTTTCGAGAAAAAATATGTTCCAAAATTTTGTTACAAAATAGAAAATACGGTAATAGAGAAAACAATTAGTATGGTATACGGAAAAAATACAGTTTGCATTTTATATAAAATAAAAAATCAAAATAGTAAAACCAAGTTTACAGTTACACCAATTGTGAACTTTAGAGATTTCCACGCTATCAACGCAAATCATGAATTTAAAGTAGAAGAACGAATCGATCATCAAAAGGTAAAAATAATAGTAGATGAGCAAAAAGAGGCTCCTATGTATATGAAATTATCAGAAGGAAATTATATAGAACACCATGGGGATACATTTCGTAATATGTTCTATCTAGAAGAAGAAAAACGTGGATTTTTTCCAGAAGAAAATCATGCTGTTGTTGGTAGATATGAAGTGGAATTAGAACCAGGAGAAGAAAAAGAAATTTCTTTTATCTTTTCATTGGAAGAAGATATTGATCATATCGATAGTAGAAAAATAATAGAGCAAGAAGAAAAAAGATTAGAAAAATTTGTGAAAAGTACAAAATTAATAGAAGAAGATAAAAAATTAGAAGGAAAAGAAAAGAAAGAACAAGAAGAAAGAAATGAACTAATAGAAAATTTAATAATTGCAACAGATAATTTTATTGTGGAAAGACCAAGCTTTGGATTACATACTATTATTGCAGGATATCCATGGTTTTTGGACTGGGGAAGAGATAGTTTAATTGCTTTCGAAGGTCTATTGTTAGTAACAAAACAATATGAGATTGCAAAAGAGGTATTGTTAACTTTTACTCGAGATATAAAGTGCGGATTAGTTCCAAATGGATATGCAGAAGGAGATAATAGACCACTTTATAATAGTGTTGATAGTTCTTTATTATTATTTGAAGAAGTAAATCGCTATTTGGAGTATACTTCGGATGAAACATGGGTTTACGAATATTTTTATTCCATATTTGAAAATATTATTGCATTTTACCAAAATGGAATTGATTTAGATGACAATAACATTTATTTAGATCGCGATGGACTAATTCATTCTGGAACAGAAAATACACAAAATACCTGGATGGATGCAAAGGTAGAAGGATTTGCTGTTACTCCAAGGAATGGAAAAGCAGTTGAAATCAATAGTATGTGGTATAATGCTCTTATGATTATGGGAAAATTAAGTGAAAAAAAAGAGAAAGAAAAAGCAGACAAATATTATCAAATGGCGGAAAAAACGAAAAGAGCGTTTGAACGTAAATTTTATAATAAAGATAAACAATGTCTATTTGATGTGGTTGGAGAAAAACAAAATGATAGTAAAATAAGACCAAATCAATTATTTAGCTTATCTCTTTCTTACCCTGTTATTTCACCTGATTCTAGAAAAGCATTAGAAATATTAGAAACAGTTACAAAAAAATTATATACAAAACATGGTTTAAAAACATTAGCAAAAGGAGAAAAAAATTATGTAGCCACTTATGAGGGAGATGGTTTTCGAAGAGATATGAGCTATCACCAAGGAATTACGTGGCCATGGTTATTCGGACTATATTATAATACTTTAAAAAACATGAAAAATGCTGCAAAAGGACAAAAAAAGAAAGCCGAATTAGAAGAAAAATATCAAAAATTTGTAAAAGAAGTATATAAAGTATTTAAAGTTGCAGTAGAACAAGAGGGATGTTTGGGCAGTATTTCTGAACTATATGATTCGGTTTCTCCTTATTTACCAAAAGGATCTGTCGCCCAAGCATGGAGTGTAGCCGAAATATTAAGAATTGTATTAGAAGCATAAAAAGAACAAAAGAAGGGAAGAAAAATGAGAATACTAGGAATTGATCCAGGATTTGCAATTACAGGATATAGTATTATAGATTATATTGGGAATAAGTTTCATCTTGTTACCTCTGGTGCAGTAACAACAGAGGCAGGAGTTTCATTCCCAATTCGTTTAGAAAAAATATATAATGATTTAACGAATATTATAAATGAATATAAACCAGATGCTGTTTCTGTTGAAGAATTATTTTTTAATAACAATGCAAAAACAGCAATTAATGTAGCACAAGCAAGAGGAGTAATTTTAGTAGTAGCAAGAAAAATGAATATAGATACTTTTGAATATACACCTCTTCAAATTAAACAAGCAGTGGTAGGTTATGGAAGAGCAAATAAAGTACAAGTACAAAAAATGGTAAAAACGATTTTAAAGGTGGACAACTTACCAAAACTAGATGATACAACAGATAGTATGGCAGCAGCGATTTGCCATGCTCATTCTGCAAAGTTTTCTAATTCTTCTAATAACTTTCTTAATTCTTTTGCTT
>DVNH01000052.1 GCA_018714565.1 Candidatus Merdicola faecigallinarum
TATATGGAATATATGGAAAAACATAAAATAAAATTAATATCAATCTTAGATAAAGAATATCCCAGTATTTTAAAAGAGATTTATGATCCACCAATTGTACTTTTTGTACAAGGAAAAGAGGAGAATTTGAATCGATTTTTAATTGGGATGGTAGGCTGTAGAAACTGTAGTAAATATGGAGAATTGGTAGCAAAAGAAATTGCTTATCAATTAGCAAAGCATAATATAGGGGTGGTAAGTGGTTTAGCAAAAGGAATTGATACTTTTTCCCATATAGGTTCTTTATATGGAAAAGGAAGAACAATTGCTGTTTTAGGAAATGGATTAGATACTACATATCCAAAAGAAAATGAGAAAATAAGAAAAGAAATATTAAGTTTTGGAGGAACGATTATTTCAGAATATGTTATGGGAACAAAACCGGAGAGGATGAACTTTCCAGCTCGTAATCGCATTATTAGCGGTCTTAGTAAAGGAATTGTAGTGGTAGAAGCAAGACAAAAAAGTGGAAGTATGATTACAGTAGAGTATGCACTAGAACAAGGGAAAGAGGTATTTGCAGTGCCCGGAAATATACAAAGTAAGACCGCAGAAGGAACGAACTTTTTAATTAAAGAAGGAGCCAAGATAGTAAGAGATGTTAACGATATATTAGATGAATATCTGGAATCTTAAAATTTAATGAAAAAGCTTTATCTTTTTTTCTTTTTATAATATAATATGGTTGTTAACTTTTAACAAGCCTAAGGAGGAAGTAAAAATGGGTGGTAAAAGAAGTACAAAAAAAAGTAAACACGAAAAAGAAATAGACGAAAACGAAAAAACGAAAAAATATAAATTAAAAGGAAAAAGTAAGAAAAAATCAAGAACAAGAAAGGTGCTAAAAGTTATTTTCATTATTTTTGTTATTTTAGCAATTATTGGAGCTGGTATTTTTGCAGGAATTTTCTTTGGATTATTTGGTGGAGATTTTAAAATCACAAAAGATGATTTAATTATTTCTAAAAATAATTCAGTAGTCAAAGATCAAGATGGAAATATTATAGCTAATTTAGCTGGTGATGAAAATAGAAAGATTATAGCAATGGATGAAATGCCGGCTTATCTACCAAAAGCTTTTGTATCAATCGAAGACGAAAGATTTTATAAACATCATGGAGTGGATTTAAAAAGAACAGCAGCAGCGACGGTAACTTATATTTTTAACGGAGGAAGTTCATCCTTTGGAGGAAGTACAATTACACAACAATTAGTAAAGAACTTAACAAACGATAAGGACGACTCAGGAATCAATGGAGTAATTCGTAAAGTAAAAGAAATGTCAAAAGCATATCAAGTAGAAAGATTAATTTCAAAAGATCAAATTCTAGAACTTTATTTAAATATTATTTTCCTAGGAGATAGAGCGTATGGTGTAGAGGTTGCTTCTCAGTACTATTTTTCAAAATCAGCAAAAGACCTAGATTTAGCAGAATGCGCATTTTTAGCAGGAATTAACCACTCACCAAATGGATATAAACCATTTAAAACAGATGATGCAGAAATGCAAGAAAAAATAAAAAATAGAACCAAGACAGTACTTGGAAAAATGAAAGAATTAGGTGCAATTACCAATGAAGAAGAATATAATGCAGCAGTCGAGGAAGTAAATGCAGGCTTGAAGTTCCAAAAAGGAGAAATTGCAACTTCAGGAACCAATTATTCTTATCATACAGCAGCAGCAATTAATCAAGTAAAGAAAGATTTAATGGAGAAAAATGGATGGAGTGAAGAATTAGCAGATATTAATTTAAGAAGCAATGGATATGTTATTTTCTCTACTCAAAATTCAGCAATACAAAGCCGTATGGAAGAAGAATTTAAAAAGGATAAAACATATGTAAAAACAGCAAGAACTGCAAATAAAGATGGGGTAAAAGAAAAATCACAAGCGGCAATGGTTATAATTGATCATACTACAGGTCAAGTAAAAGGAACAGTAGGTGGATTGGGAAGTGATAGTAATGCAAGTGGGTTAAACCGTGCAACACAATCATATAGGCAAACAGGATCTGCTATGAAACCAATATCTGTTATTGCTCCAGGACTAGAAAACAAAACTTTAACAGCAGGAACGGTATATGATGATTGCCAAACAAAATTTGGAAGTTATGAACCTAAAAATGATAAACATAGATATTTAAGACAAATAACAATTCGAGATGCAATTGAAACATCTCAAAATATTCCAGAATTAAAAGCAATGTCTGATTTAGGACCAGCAAATTCAGTTAAGTTTTTGAAGGAAATGGGATTCTCTAAAATTGTTTCTGCAAGTGAAAATAAAAAACAAAATGATGAAACATTATCACTAGCTTTAGGAGGATTGACTAATGGTGCTTCTCCTTTAGAAATGGCAGCAGCATATGCAACAATTGCAAATGATGGAGAATATATTACACCGACTTTCTATACCAAAGTACAAGATAAAAATGGAAAAACAGTGATAGAAGCAAAACAAGAAAAGAAAAAACTGTTATCAGATCAAAATGCATATATTTTAAAATCAATTTTAACAGAGCCAGTAACAGGTTCAAGTGGTACAGCAACTTATTGTAGAATATCAGGAATTGATGTAGGGGCAAAAACTGGAACAACAAATGACAATAAAGATAGATGGCTTTGTGGATTTACTCCATATTATACAGCTGCTACTTGGTATGGATATGATACGCCAACAGAAGTATTTTTCTCAGGAAGAAATCCTGCAGGAAGATTATGGTCTGAGATTATGATTGATATTCATGATGGATTAGAAAAGAAAAAATTTGAGGAACCAAGTGGTATTGTTTCTGCTACAATTTGTAAAGATACAGGACTTCTTGCAGGAGATAAATGTACTAACAAATATACAGAAATTTTTGCAGAAGGAACTGTGCCAACAGAAAGATGTGAGGGAAGAATTACGGTAACTATTTGTGCAGATACAGGAAAAATAGCAAATGAATATTGTACAAATAAAACAACGAAATATTATACCGTAAAACCGCCAAAAGAAGAAACAGGAAACTGGACATCCAATTATGGAGATTTATATGGAAATCCACCTACTGAAACCTGTAGTACTCATACAAAACCGGTAGAAGTTCCAAAAGAACCAGTAGAGAAACCAAACGAAGACAATAATACAACAACGGATGATACCCCACCAGAAGATAATAATACAACAACAGATGATACTCCACCGAAAGATGATAATAGTATAACAGATACAAACCAAACACCGGACACAAATACAGTGACATAAGTGCATAAGAAAAATATCATAGGGCAAGAAAAATTATATAAAAATATTCTAGCTTTATGAAATAAGAAGTGTGGCATGATTAATATATTTTGATCTTTCAAATTACTTTTCATGCCACATTTATTGTTTATATGCAAATTTTTATTTTTAAATTTGTATAGAATAGAAGGAGATGCAAAAGTATGAAAATATATTTTTATAATACTTTAACAAGACAAAAAGAAGAGTTTTATCCAAGTAACGGAAACGAAGTAAGAATTTATTCTTGTGGTCCAACCGTATATAAAGATGCAACAATAGGAAATATGAGAACGAACATTTTTCAAGATAATTTAAGGAGAGTACTAAAATATAACGGATACACATTAAAGCATGCAATGAATATTACTGATGTTGGTCATTTAGTTTCTGACGGAGATGATGGCGAAGATAAAATGATAAAATCTGCAAAAGAAGAGGGGAAAACACCCATGGAAATTGCAGCATATTATGCAGAACGATTCTTTAAAGATTTAAAAGATCTAAATATAGAATTACCAGAAATTATTTGTAAAGCAACTGATCATATAAAAGATATGTTGGAATTTGTAAAAACATTAATTGAAAATGGATATGCTTACGAAACTTCTACAGCAATTTATTTTGATGTATCCAAATTAGATCAATATCCTGTCTTATCAAATCATAAGATTGAAGATCAAAAAGCGGGAGCAAGAGTAGAAATAGATGAAGAAAAAAGAAATCCACAAGATTTTGCAGTATGGATTAAAGCACCAGAGAATCATATAATGAAATGGGATAGCCCTTGGGGACCAAGTTATCCAGGATGGCATATTGAGTGTTCTGCTATGAGTCAGAAATACTTAGGAGAAGTATTTGATATTCACACGGGAGGAATCGATTTAATTCCAACCCATCATGAAAATGAAATTGCACAAAGTAAAGGATGCTGCGGAAAGATTCCAGCTAGATTTTGGATGCATGGTGAATTTTTATTAATTAATGGCGGAAAAATGTCAAAAAGCTTAGGAAATGTATATTTATTACAGGACATCATTCAAAAAGGATATGATCCATTAGTATACAAACTATTCTGCTATTCAATTCAATATCGCAAAAAATTGAATTTTACCTGGGAAGGAATGGATGCAGCAGCGGTTTCATTAGAACGTTTAAGAGAAGGTTATCAGAAACATAAGCAAGGAGAAGAATTTGTATCAAATGAAGAAATAGCAGACTATGAAACAAGATTCCATGAAGCAATTAATGATGATTTAAATATGCCTGTTGCAATGAGCATAGTATGGGAAGTAGTGAAAGCAAATAAAAAATCGAAAAGATTAGCAGAATTATTAAAACAGTTTGATACAGTTATGGGATTAAATATAGAAGAAAATAAACAAGAAAAGAAAAC
>DVNH01000053.1 GCA_018714565.1 Candidatus Merdicola faecigallinarum
TTTTTTCTTGTTTGGATTTTTTATTATTTGTATCTATTTCTTCTACAATTGTGTCCTCTACTTCATTGTTATTAATATTTTGAAACATCCTTTACCACCTCTTACCTTTTTAATATAAAGCTATTCTAGTATATGCCTTTTGCTTTTTTTGTCATTTTAAGGAGCTTTTATTAAAAAAGTTTTTTACATTTTGTGATATATTTATTATCCATTCCTTCTTTTGTTATTTTTTTATCTACAATTTCGGTTTTATTTTATTATAGATTGCCGAAAAATACAAGATCTTTACGGAAATTTAACAAAGCAAAAACTGATCCAATTTCTATTTTTTTGAATTGAATCAGTTTAAATGTTTGCTTTACAATGTAATAAAATGATAGTTTTCCTTTTGTGCTTCTAATATATTCTTTTCTCGCTTTGTACAAGTAAATATAATAATTTGTTTATTCGTCTGACTTGAAAAATATTGCAAAATATTTTTTAATCTTATTTCATCATAATAAGCAAAAGATTCATCTAATAAAATTGGCATATTTTCTTGGCTATATTCCTTTACCACCGCCATTCTTAATGATAAATACATTTGGTCAATCGTTCCGACACTTAATCGCTCAATTGGAATATAATTTCCATCTTTTCTTTCTATTATAATTTTATTTTGCTCGTTAATTTGTACGTTTTGATATTTTTGATTTGATATTTTACTAATCATTTCTGACAGTTCTTTTGAAAATCTAGGAGTAACACTTTCTTTCATTTTTAAATAAGATTCTTCTAATCCTTGTTTCGCTAAATTAATGCAAATATTTTTTATTTCTAATTCTTTTTTTTCTTCATCTAATTTTTCTAATTCTTCTTCTATATTAGACAATTTCTCCAATTGTGGCAAAATTGATGTCTGTTCTATTTCTAAACGATGTTTATTTAATTCATCATCTTCTAATTCTTGTTTTAATTCCAGTAGATAATTTTTTATATTAGAATCTTGCATTTTTCTTTCTATTTCTTCGATTTGTACTTTTGATTCTTTTAATTCTTCTCTTTTTCTTTCTATTTTGTTTTGCAATTCTTTTTCTATTTTATTAATTTCTTCTTGCTTTCTATTATAGTTTTCCCTTCTTATTTCAATTTGGCTTTGCAATTTTAATTTCTTTTCTTTTTCCTCTTCCGCTTCTCTTTCAAATCTTTCCTTCTTTATTCCATTGCTTTTGGTTATTTTTCTTATCTTTCTTCCAGATAGAACAACATATACGAAAGGAATAACAAATCCAAAATAAGAAAGAAAATTATCTCTGAAAAAGAATACTAATCCAATACTAACCATGAATAAAATAACAAATAAAATAAAATATTTAAAATAAGAAACCTTTTTATAGCATTGCTTTTTCTTTTCTTCGATATCTTTTATTCTTTGTTCTATTTCACTTTCTTCTTTTTCTAATTCATAAATTCGTGTTTTATCTTCTTGCACCTCTTGTTTATTTAGTCTAATTCTTTCTTTTTCTAGTATTCCAATTTCTTGAATTTCTTTTACAAATTGTAATTTTTCTATTTCGTGTTTTTTATTTTGTATTTGTTTTTCTAAAAATTGTAATCCTTCTTCTCTTTCATATTTCATTTCCTGAAAAGAATTTAATTTTTCTTTTTCCTCTTCTAATACTGAAATACGATTTTGCAATCGATTCATTGGTCTATCCTGACTTCTCGTTGTTCCTACTTCTTCTAGTTGCTTCCTATTTAAATAATGAATACTTTTTTCAAAGGATATCTTTTCGTCCCCTGATAAAGCTAAATTTGATAAACGTTGTATTAATGTATTTTGGCTTAATTCGTCTAACTTTACTTCTTCTTGTAAAGATGCAATACTTGTCAAAAATAAAGTTTCATCAATTTTAGTCTGTTCATAAAAAAATTCATTACCATTTGTTTTATTACTAGAATATTGATCTGTAATCTCTTCTTTTTTAGCGTTATAAATAATAGGTGATTTCTTTTTAAATTCTCTATAAACTTCGTATTCTTCTCCATTATCTAGCTCATATGTTATTTTTCCTGAAAACTGATCTGTATACCATGGTTTGAATTGATCAAAATCTGAGATTTCTCGTCCTTTTTTATTTTTAGAAGCTCCATATAACATGTTGATAATAAATTTTAATATTGTTGATTTTCCACTTTCGTTTTCCCCATAAACAATATTAATCCCATCTTTAAATTGTAATTCTTTTTCTTTTATACTTCCAAATCCATTTATCTTTAGATGTTTAATTTTCATTTTTTCACCTACCCTTTTTCCAAAGCATCTAAGCCAATTTCGATCGATTTTTCAATAATCTCTTTCTCTATATTTTCTTGCTGCATTTTTTCCAACATGTTTTTTACAAAAAAACCTTTCAAACTTTTTTCTTTCGCTAATTCTTCTAAATTATATCTCTGTTTTGTTTGATCTTTAATCTTTAAAATGTGTTTATTGGTTATTAATGGATATAAAGAAGAAATATTAATTTCAAAATTTCTTTTTCCTGATAGTATTAATTTACATAATTCGCATTCTTCTATTTCAACTTCGTTTATTTTTTCTATGAGCTCTTCTTCTGATAATATAGAATCTATCTTCATTTCTTTTTCTACAAATTCGCGCTTATCCAGCGGAATGAATGCTGTTTTTAAACTGTCTTTTGTAATTTCTCCTACGATCATACCATGTTTTCCAAGTTCATCAAATCCTAGGGAAATAGGTGATCCCGGATAAATTATTCTTTCCGAAGTACCATAATTATTTTTATGAATATGACCTAATGCCACATAATCAAATCCTATATTTTTTAGAACTTTACTTGAGATTGGATTATACTGCCTGTCTTCATCTGAAGCACCATCTAAACTCCCATGGGTAATTAATATATTAATTTTATCTCTATTTTCAATTTTCATTTTTTCGATTTCTGAATTCTTGCAATAAAAATCATGAAAACCATAACCATAAAAAGTAACTTCTTGTTCTTCTATTATTGTTTGATCTTGATGAAAAATAAAAACATTAGAACTCCATTTAAAAGTAGAATAATAAGAATTTTTCAAATAAGGATCATGATTTCCTGGCACAATTAAAATTTTGGTATTTGGAATCATTTGAAATAAATTATTTAAATAAGAAATCGTACTATATTTTACATACTCATGTTCATATAAATCCCCTGCAATAATAAAATAGGGAATTTGATTTTCTTTTATATATTCTATAATTTCTTTTAATATTTGTCTCTGTTCTAATCTTCTTATATTGGATAACCCTTCAATTTGATTTAAAGAACGAAAAGGGCAATCTAAATGCATATCTGCTATATGTACAAACTTCATATTTCTTCTCCTTTTTCTAATGAAATATATCATACAAAGAAGTGTTCGTCAATCATTTTTAGAACATTTGTTTTTATTTTGCGTAATAAAAAAATACTTACTATCTAGATATTCTCTAATATAGTAAGTATTTTCTCTCTTATTAGTTTTGAGTATATGGTAAAATC
>DVNH01000054.1 GCA_018714565.1 Candidatus Merdicola faecigallinarum
AGGTGATAAGCGAAGAGGAAAAAATAGAAAAAGAAAACTTAAACGAATACTATTCTGAAGAAAAGAGAACGGAAGAAAATGCAGGAATAGTATGGATTATGCTAAGTATAGCAGGAGCAGTAATTATCCTAGTTATATTAGGAAAAAAGATGACTGCCAAAAAGAAAAAGGATCCTAATACAAGAACGAAAAAATAGAAAAGTGTAGTAAGGATCAAAGTGTGTAAAAAGTGTGTAATGAATGGGGATGAATCTTAAAATTCCGAAAAGAGTGAATTTTAAGGTTTGTCCCCTTAATCCTTGGAAAGATGGATTTTAGGGCCGTTCCTTGATTCCTTTGTATACATAAATATAGTTTAAAGAAATAAAATTAAGTGTATAAAAAAGTGTATAATGTCATAAAAGTATGAATAAATATATGTTTTGTAGATTAATGTGGAAATCGTGGAAAGTGTGGAAATAAAAATTAAGGTGTGGATTAAAATTTGTGAAAAACGTAAAAAAGGCGTAAATATATGGGTGGAAAGTGTGGATAACTATGTGGAAAACTAACAACTAAACATAAAAAGGAAGAAATAAAATTTATGGAAGTTTATATACATATGAGATATAATGTAAGTACGATAATTGGAAAGAGGGAAGAAATATGTCATTTATAAAAGCGAAAGAATATATAAAAAAATATGGATTAGAAAAAAATATTATGGAATTTACAGTTTCTTCGGCAACAGTGGAAGAAGCTGCAAAAGCAGTAAATTGCAAAGAAGAAGAGATTGCGAAGACGTTATCTTTTCTTGTGGAAGAGAAACCAATTGTAATTGTGATTGCAGGCGATAAAAAAATAGATAATAGTAAATACAAAGCAGAATTTCACTCAAAAGCGAAAATGATACCATTAGATAATGTAGAAAAGTTAATAGGGCATGAAGTGGGAGGAGTTTGTCCTTTTGGAATTAAAGAGAATATACAAGTATATTTAGATATTTCATTAAAGAGATTTTCTATTGTTTATCCAGCCTGCGGAAGTTCAAATAGTGCAATCAAGTTAACTATTGAAGAATTAGAAAAAATATCAAATTATAAAAAATGGATAGATGTTTGTAAAGATATCTCATAGTACAGGAAATCTATTTAAAACAAAATTGGGAAGAAGTCGAGAATATCAAAAAATAAAAAAAGAGTAAGAATTTACTAATTCTTACTCTCTCAATAATTTTGGTGAGCCAGGAGGGGTTCGAACCCCCGACCCCAGGCTTAGAAGACATTTTTACAAAAATACTATAACATGCAATATATCAAAGAAAAATTGAAAAATATCGTTTATCTGACACACTCTTTTGACACACTAACCAATAAATTCATTTAATTTATTTATAGCATTATTTTTATCTTCTTGATCTAAGTGTGTGTAAACATCTAATAATACTTGAATATTTTTATGACCTGTAAAACTTTGTGCTTCTTTTAAATCTACTCCAGATTTGTGAAGAAGGCATACGTACGTATGTCTTAATTGATGATACGTAAAATATATTTTATTATCATCGTCAAGTTCAAAATCTTTTTTTAGCTGTTTTTGTTCTTTTTCATAGTCTTTGTTTAATCGATTTAAAACATATCTTATTTTCCTCTTTACTGTTGTTTCTGACATAATATTCCCCTTAGAGTTACAAAAAATATATTCACTATTTTTATGAGTATCCTTTAATTGTTTCAATTTGTCATAAATAATATTTAAAATAGGGATTGCTCTACTGCATTCATTTTTTGTAGATTTTATAGTAGCTTGATTATTCTTAAAATGTACTGCTTTTGTAATATATATATATTTATGATCAATATCAATATCTTTATATTGAAGAGGCACTAATTCTTCTCTTCTAATTCCAGTATAGAGCATAAATAAGATCATAAACATATCAAAATCATCTTCAGAAAGTTTTTTGATTCTATTAATAACTTCATCTGTTAAGGGTTTCTTTTCAGGCGATTTATATTTTTTTATTTTTATACCTAATGCTACATTTTTATAAATATATTCATTTTCTACAGCAGTTTGAAGAATTTGTCTTATAGTTAATAATATCCATTCTTTTCTTCTAGTAATACCTTTCTTTTCCATTACATTTAATATTTCAATAATATCAGCTTGTTTTAAATTCTTTAATTTTATGGTTCCTATAAAAGGTTTTATATATAGGCGGATAGCAGTATTATACATATCGATCGTAGCTTGAGCTTTGTCAGATTTATATAATTTCACCCATTTATCTGCCCACTCTCCAACAGTAAGACTGTTATCTTCTACAGACAGCCCTTTATTTGACAAATGTTTTAATTCTATATATTGCTTCTGTAAATCTTTCGGATTGTTAGCATAAATACTTTTTACTTGTCCATTTATACTTACTCTTTTCATTAGTCTACCATCTTTTCGAATTGTGTATTTAAACATTAAAACACCTCTCCATATTTATTCTTATAAAATTGTATGCAATCTCGCATATATTCTTCTGTAACTTCAAAATATTCTGCTAGACTATAAAGAGTATTAAATCCGCTTTAAAATAGCTGATTTTAGCTTTTCGAAAGGAATTAGAATATAATAACTCCATTTTTTAGATCTATATTCTTGTTTACTTACTAATACTTTATCGTTAGTAGAAGCGGGATAGGTTGCATCCATGTAATAATGTCCAAGTTCTTCTGCTAATGTACATTTCTCTTTTATGTAGGTACCTAATCTGTCATAATTTAGAGCAATGGCATTAATATTATGATAATTTAAATACATTCCATCAACATCCTCTATTTGCCAATCATAAATTTTTACATTTTCTTTTTCGGCAATATTATATAGAGAATTTAGATCCATTATTTTTTATCTCCTTCACTTTGATTTTTAACGAATATAGCAAAGTCTCTAATTTGTTTTTTTTGTGTTTCTGTTAATTGCTCATAGTCTTCTTTTGACATTCCTATCATAGCTTCATTTAGAATGTCATCGATTTGTTTGCCAGGATTTTTTATGTCTGTTTTACCTAATAAGTAATCTGTTGTAACATTAAACAAATTAGCAAAATCTTTCACTAATTCTAATGATTTTGGTTCGTACATACTTGTTTCATACCTAGATAAAGCACCAGAAGATATGTTCAATTTTTCACAAACATATTCTTGCGTCCATTGATGTTCAATTCTTAATTGTTTTATTCTTTCTCCGAAAACCATAATAATACCAACCTTTCTAATGATATTATACTTTCATTTTATGAAAAGTGCAAATTAATTTCAGTAAATGAAAAATAATTTGATTTTTTTTGAAAAATATATTGACAAATTTCAGATAATGAAATAATATACATTCAGAAACTGAAAGGTGGTGAACGAAAATGTATGAAAAATTAAAAAATTTAAGAGAAAAAAAGGGATATACAATAGAGGATATGGCACAGGTTATAGATAGATCGCCATGCAATTATTTTAAGAAAGAAAATGGAGATGTTAAGTTTTCAGTAAGTGAAGCAATAGAAATATCAAAGTTTTTAAAATGTAGAGTAGAAGATCTTTTTTTTAAAAACGAGCTTTCAGAAAGTGAAAAAGAAAGGAAGTGATTTAGTAATGGCAACCAATATCTTAAGTAAATCAAGAAAAAAGTTTGTGAAAGTAAAAACTTTTGCAGAGCAATTTGATATGAGCGATAAGACAGTCTATCAAATGATTAAAAATCCAATTTTTGAACCAGCAATAGCAAAGATTGGAGAAAAAGGAATAAGACTAGACCCAGATAAAACTTTTGAAATAATGCAACAATATTATCGATAGAAAGGAGAGAAAACAAATGAAAGAAGATAAATTTTTTAAAGCAGTAGGACAAGCTACATGTGCAACAGGTTTGATCCTAATGTATGTAGTTGGATTTTTATATTGCATTATGCATTAGAAAGGAGGGAAATTAGATGTTAGAAAAATTTCAAATGATGTTAGAGGAATTTAAGAAAAATAAAGAAAACGAATTAATCAAGTTTGATTTAAAAACAGTACAACAATATTTTGAAATGCAAGATGTAAATAAGTGGCTAAAGTTTAACGCTATGAATAAAGAACAAGTAGAAAGAGCTAATAGTTTTGAAAAACATCTGCAAGATCTATTAAAAAAACTATACGTTCCAGACTACCAATCAGAAAACGTATAGTTTAACAAGAATTTAAATAAATACTTTCTATTTGTATTTTAACATAGAAAGTTAGAAAGGGCAAGAAAAAATGGAAAATATAAATATAGGGGAAACAAGAGGAGTAATAAGAAAAATAGACGAACTGGGAAGAGTAACACTACCAAAGGAATTTAGAGATACATTAGAACTAAAAGAAAAAGATGAGGTAGAAATATTTTTGTTAAAAGATGGTTTTTATATAAGGAAAATACAAAAATTGGACAATTATAGAATGAATCTAAAACAGATCAAAAAACAAGATGGGTAGGTGTTTAAGATGGATCTACAAGAAAGATACGATGACTTAGAAAATTTAATATCTACATTGGAAGTATTAGAGTTAGAAATAAAACAAGAAGACATATTAGAGGATATAAGAATCTTAAGATATAGTTACGAAGATGAAAA
>DVNH01000055.1 GCA_018714565.1 Candidatus Merdicola faecigallinarum
TCTAAAACAACTTCTCGATCATCTCTTAAAGCTGTATCTGCATAATAAAGCACTTGTCCATTTACCTTTACACCATTTAATATTATTTCTTTATCTGATTTTAATCTGTCACTTGCATAGCAAATAACCCATCCTACTTCTTTTACTGCTTGTAGCACCATTTCCTTGTTATCTTTTAAGCGGTCACTCGCAAATTCTAAAGCTCCTCCATCTCCTAAAATTGCAACTCTTACAACTTCTTCATCATCTTTTAGCCTTTCACTTGCAAATTCTAGCATACTTGGATTCTTTTTTAATTCTTCTAACACAAATTCTTTGTCATCTCTTCTTTCTTTTAGTCCATCCACTTCTGCCATTTTCTTCACCTTCTATTTTTGTTTTTATTTCTTGATACATTTTCATTTTTTGGAAATAATAAATTATTATATTTATAACTACAAATTAAATCTATTGTTTATTATAGCATAAAATAAAAAGGAATAATAGCTTTCGTTTTACTTTAAATTAACTTTTATTTCTATTTTCTTATGCTAAATTTCGAATAATGAAAGGTGGTTTTTATTTGGACTCTTATGAAAATAAAAAAATACAAAATAGCTGGCATTCTATCTCGATTGATAAAACTTTAAATTTGCTTCATACTTCAGAAGATGGTCTTACTGAAAGTAATGTTCAAAAAAGATTAAAAAAATATGGCGCCAATGAATTAAAATCAAAACCTAGACGTACTATCTTTCAGCTTATTCTTGAGGAATTAAAAGATCCTATGATTTTAATCTTAATTTTTGCATCCTTTCTTTCATTCATTTTGAAGGAACAGATTGAATCCTATGTCATTTTATTTATTGTTTTATTAAATGCAACAATTAGTATCATCCAAGAAAGAAAAGCAGAAGCATCTATAGAAGCGTTAAAAAGTATGAGTGGACCTACTTGCCATGTATTTCGAGAAAAAAAAGATTATCTTATTCCAGCAAGTGATTTAGTCCCTGGAGATATTGTTTTATTGGAAGCTGGAAATATGATTCCTGCTGATTTAAGACTGATCCATTCTTCTAGTCTAAAAGTTCAAGAATCTGCTTTAACTGGTGAGTCCGTTCCCGTTGAAAAAGATGCAACCATTGTTTTGCCTTCCAACCAAACTGTATCGGATCGAATCAATATGGCTTATCGTTCTTCTTTGGTTACTTATGGAAGAGGAATTGGTGTTGTCGTTGCTACTGGCATGGACACACAAGTGGGTCATATCGCTAGTATGTTAAATGAGGAAAATAATTTTGATACTCCTCTAAAGCGAAAATTAACTGCAGTTGGTAAGACATTAAGTATTGTTGGATTAATTGTATGTTTTATCATTTTTGGCGTTCGGACTTCTTCACCAAAAACCTATCTTACCATTATTTATGACAGCAATTTCTCTTGCAATTTCTATTATTCCAGAGGGTCTTCCTGCCACGGCTACCATTGTTATGGCTCTTGGAGTAAAACGTATGGTAAAAGAAAATGCATTAATGAGAACACTTCCTGCTGTTGAAACGCTAGGAAGTAGTACCGTTATTTGTTCTGATAAAACAGGAACTTTAACTCAAAATCGTATGGTAGTAACTTCTATTGTGAATAACGATGATTTAGAAAAAGTAGGAAATTCTTCTCTGTCTAATTTAAGTATAAAAGATCAAGAAAGCTATAAAGAAATTTTATATGCAAGTGCTTTATGCAATGATGCAGCTTTAGATCCAAATAAAGAAGCATCTATTATTGGCGATCCAACAGAAGGTGCACTTATTTTCTTAGCAAAACATTTTGGAATTGAACAAGAAGATTTGGAAAATAGGTATCCTCGTTTATTGGAACAACCTTTTGATTCCATTCGTAAACGAATGACTACAGTCCACTCTATTGAGGGAGAACTTACCGCTTATACAAAAGGAGCAGTAGATGAACTACTAAATTTATGTTCTCATATTTTAACACCAACTGGAATAAGAAAAATTACAAAAATAGATAAAGCTCGTATTTTAGAAGCAAATCAAAAAATGGCGGGTCAAGCTCTAAGAGTCCTAGGATTTGCTAAAAAAAAGCTTTCTTCTCTTCCTAGTAATAAAGAGGCAAATTTTGAATATGACTTAACATTCCTAGGAATGGTGGGCATGATTGATCCACCGAAAGAAGAAGTTTATGATTCGATTAAAACTTGTAAAAAAGCAGGAATTCGTATTATTATGATTACTGGAGATCATCTCTTGACTGCTAAAGCTATCGCAAAAGAAATCGGAATTTTAGAAGATGATTCCGGTAGTATATCTGGAGAAAAATTAGATTCTATGACAGAAGAAGAATTAAATGAAGTAGCTTCTCATACTACTGTATTTGCTAGAGTCTCTCCAAATCACAAATTAAAAATCGTTCAAGCTTTAAAACGAAATGGCGAAGTTGTAGCAATGACTGGAGATGGAGTGAATGATGCTCCTGCTTTAAAATCTGCTGATATCGGTATTTCAATGGGAATGAATGGAACAGATGTAGCAAAGGATGCTTCTGATATGGTTTTATTAGACGATGACTTTACTACTATTGTTTATGCTGTAAAAGAAGGAAGAAGAGTCTATCGTAATATTCAAAAGGTAATTCAATTTTTACTAGCTGGAAATATTGCCGAAATTTTAACTTTATTTATTGCAACCTTATTTAATTGGGAAGCACCTATTCTAGCAATTCATATTCTTTTTATTAATTTAGCTACAGATACACTTCCTGCCTTAGCACTTGGTGTAGATCCCTCTGATAAAAATATTATGAATCAAAAACCAATAAAATCTGGTAGTCTATTTGAAAAATCTCTTGTTTCTCGAGTAATTCTACATGGTATTTTTATCACTATCATTACTCTTATTGCTTACCAAATCGGTCTTCATACACAAGGACATTCTGTTGGACAAACAATGGCATTTTTTGTTCTTGCAATTTCGCAAATGCTACATGCATTTAATCAACGTTCTAATTCCGATTCTATTTTTACAAAAGGAAATGGACATAATTACTTTTTACTAGGTGCACTTCTACTTTCCTCCTTAATTTTGAGTTGTATTGAATTTATTCCAAGGTTAAGAAATCTATTTCAGTTATCTTCTTTAACAGGATTTGAATGGAGTTTTGTTCTTATTCTATCTATTATTCCTATTCTTTTAGTAGAATTTGTAAAGCTTTTCAAAAGAATCTTTAAATGGAATTTTATATAAGCACAAAAAAGAAGAAAAACAATAACATTTCTGTTTTTCTTCTTTTTTTCATAAGTAATTTTACGCAATTTCTTTTTATGCTTTATCTTGATTTTCCCTATTTATCATTGCTAATTCATCTTTTACAAGTAAAAAGATATTTACAATTTTAGGATCAAAAGCACTTCCTGCCTGAGATACTATATACTCTTCTACTTCTTTTGGTGGCATTGCTTTTTTGTACACTCTATCATTTGCTAAGGCATCATATACATCAATAATAGACATAATTCTAGAAATTACTGTAATTTGTTCTCCCTTTAGTCCTTCCGGATATCCTGTTCCATTATATTTTTCATGATGATGTAAAGTAATGTCTTTTGCATACTCTAAAACTTCACTCGATAATTTATCACTATAAGTAGATTCCAAAGTTTCTCTACCAATAATGGTATGTTTTTTCATAATTTCATATTCTTCATCGGTTAATTTTCCTGGTTTATTTAGAATCGCATCTGGAATACCTACTTTTCCTATATCATGTAAAGTAGCTGCAATCGAAATATCATCTATTACTTGTTCTGTTGTAAACAAACCTTCTTTATAAAATTCCTCATATTTTTTTAACATTACTTTCATATATTTTTTTGTTCTTAAAATATGAGCCCCTGTTTCCTTACTTTTTAAAGAAGTTAGATTCACTAAACTGTCATATAAAAATCCGTATACATTTCCAATTTCATTATTATATTTTTTCAAATCCTCTTTTAGCTTTAATTCTTTTTCTTTATTCGCAATCATATTTTGAATATTCCAAATTAAATTTTGTGCGTCATATTTTGATTCGATATAACTTTCTACATTCATACTAAGTGCTTTCTCTTTTAGCATTTCATCTTGAGTATCGTTCAAAACTAAAATTGGAATATTTTTATATTTGTATTTAACAAATTGAATTAATTCTACAATATTATTTAAAATATCAAATTGATCTACTACGATTGCATCTACAGTTTTCGCTTCTAGTATAATCTCCACTTCTTTTAAATTTTTTACAATAATTGTATTAAAAATACTAGAAACTTGTGTTCTTAATAAATTACTTTTATTTTCATCATTTGTAACAAGCATTATTGTTTTACCTGTTTTTACAATACTGCTTTGTCTTATTTCTTCTAATACTTGATCAAAATCATTTAAAAATTGTTCCAGTAATAAAGTAATATCTTCTGATGCCATCTTTTCTTCTATTTGTATAATTTGATTCGAAAGTTTTTGTGCTCCTAAACTACTTAATGCTCCTTTTAATGTATGCAAATAGAATTTTAATTTTTCTTTGTCCATACTCTTTATTTTTTCTCTAATGTCCATATAATCTTGATATAACAATTGTATTAATTTATTCTCCATTTGTGGATCATAATTAATTCTTTGCATAAATTCTTCATAGGAATCAATAAAATGGAATTTATGAGTAGACTCACCTATTTTGACCTGTAGATATTCTTGAATTGTCTTTTTAAATTCATTTGGCTTAATTGGTTTTTGAATATATCCTGCAATATTATCTTTGTTTTCTGCTACAATTTCATCTGTTATATTTGTAGCTGTTAATGCGATAATAGGAACTTTTACTCCTAAATCGTATTTCATAATCTTAGAAATTTCATATCCATTATATTTTGGCATATGAATATCCATTAAGATAAGAGAATAATTATCTCTTCCCATTTCTTCAATTTTCTTAATTGCCTCTGTTCCATTATTAGCAACATCACACTCAATTCCAATTTCTTCTAGAATTTTTATTGTAATTTCTACATTAATTTTATTATCTTCTACTAAAAGAATTTTAGGCTGTTTTGTTGTTTCTATCACATTCGGCATTTGAGGAAGATTTGAACTTATATTTTCTTTTACTTCTGGCATTTGTTTTCCTTTGTTAATTCTAATATAGAAATAAAATTTTGTTCCTAAACCATAATTACTTTCAACCCAAATCTTTCCATCCATATCTTCTATAATTTTTTTTGCAATAGCAAGACCCATTCCAGAACCTTCTTCTGTTCTAGTAGATGGATCCTCTACTTGTGAAAATTCTTTAAAGATTTTTAACGTATCTTCTTTTTTTATTCCTCTTCCGGTATCCTTTAAACAGAATTGCAATTTATAAGATGTTGCTGTTTCTTCTACTTGTTTGATATCTAATTCAATATATCCTCTTTCTGTATATTTAATAGAATTGTTAATCAGGTTTATAAAAATTTGAGAAAATCTTGCTCGATCTGCATATACAATTATATCCTCGTCAAAATTACATTCCATGTACCATTTTAAATCTTTACTTTTTATTTTATCTTCAAATATTTCATTAATGCTTTTAAATAACTCTTTCAAATTAAAATTTGTTTCTTGATTCGTTACATTATATTTATTGTTGTTGGAAAGAGCCAATATATTATTTACGATATCTAATAACATGCTAGAAGACTCTTCTAATTTTTCTATATATTCTAATTGAACATGATCTAATTTAGTTGACTTTAAGAAATACATCATTCCAATAATAATATTCATTGGTGTTCTTATTTCATGGGATAAATTGGCAATAAATAAATCTTTTGATTTTAAATATTCATTTCTTTCTTCTAACTCTTTTTGAAGTTGTTTTTCTTTTTCTACATATGGATCTAAATCTTTCATATATAATAAAATTTTCGAATCTGTTTGATATAGAAGAACATATTTGTTTTGTTGTTTTCCTTGTACAAACAAATTAATATCTCCATGATAAATTCCAACATTTTTACATGTTTGTAACATTTCTTTATAAAGAATCTCATTTCCATTATAATTCATTAATTCTTTTAATGTTTTCTCTTCACCATGATTTAAATACTCAATATTTTCCTCACAATCTGCAATACAAATGATGTCTTCTAACTTATTACATAAATCTTCTATCTGGGCCTTTTCTATTTTCCCTGTTAATAATTTTGTTTTTTCTTTTCCTCTTATGTTCTTTTTAATTAATTCTATAATACTCATTTTATCCCCCACGTTTAATTCATAATTTTATTATACCTGATTCAATTTTTAATGTAAATATTTTTTTTTCTATTATTTTTGTTTTTTTATGTTATAATACGTTTATGAAATTTTTGTAGGAGGTATGATTATGACACCACATAATGAAGCAAATAAAAACGATATTGCTAAAATTGTTATTATGCCAGGAGATCCACTTCGAGCAAAATATATCGCAGAGAATTTTTTGACAGATTATCGTCTAGTAAATAAAGTACGTGCAATGTATGCGTATACAGGAAA
This sequence comes from Candidatus Merdicola faecigallinarum, assembly GCA_018714565.1. GTDB lineage: Bacteria > Bacillota > Clostridia > TANB77 > CAG-508 > Merdicola > Merdicola faecigallinarum. Next base: position 6,549 of record DVNH01000055.1, read on the forward strand.
GTATAAAGGAAAAGAAATTACAATTATGGGACATGGAATGGGAATGCCTAGCGCAGGAATTTACACCTATGAATTATATAGGCATTATGATGTTGATTCTATTATTCGTATTGGTTCTTGCGGAGCTTATGTTCCTTCTTTAAATTTATTTGATGTGATTCTTGCTGATCAAGTTTATACAGAATCCAATTATGCACT